>CAJFPI010000140.1 GCA_904398675.1 uncultured Oscillospiraceae bacterium | reverse complement strand
GCCACGTGCCGCTTTCAGCGGCATGGCCATACAAATCAAAGCGCGTGGGCCGGGACGGCCCACATGCGCGAACCTTCATGCGCCGCGCCCTTTTGCCTGTTATCGTGGTACGCCCCACGGCGCACGAGGTTTCTTATCTATCGGTATTGTAGCAGAGAAGGCGCAGGGGTGCAAGTGGCTGGAAATGCGGGCTGCCTCCGGCGCTTTTTTCAGCCGGGCAGCGCTGATTTGTTACCATTTGAAACTTTTCTAAAAAGCAAGTCGTAAAAAAATTATTTTTGAAATCATTGCGGCAGAATGCTTTCCGTTATTTCTAAAAAATTTGTGACAAAAAATACGCCGTCCTTCATTGACAGCGGGCCCTGGAAATGTTACAATTCAGTTACAATTTGTAATGATTGAGAAAGGACGTGATGCTCAATGGCGGCTGCACAGAAGGCCGAGGGCCTGGTGTATAAGGGACATCCCCTCCGGCGGGTTGGCAATATGATCTATTACGGCTCGATGGCCGATAAGTATATCATCCTGATGCAGATTCGGGAGACCAAAAAGGTCCAGGATCTGGATGTAGCGACCAAAGTCTCCGTCGAGCTTCAGCTGACTGCTCCGAACCTGCGCAGCAGGGACCGGGTGGTGAAGAAGGGCGAAAAGGACAGCCTTTATGCGGCTATGGACTTTGGCTCGGTCTGGCTGGAGCGTGCGCTCAGCGGGAAGTAACTGGGGATACGGCGGAGAAAGGGATGACGATGCAGAAGATACGGCACTTTGTAGGCAAGACGGTTTTGACGGCACTGGCAGTAGGCATTCTCCTGACAAGCACCGTGGCGGCCGCCTCGGCAGAGACCGGGAAGATCACCGCCTCCGCACTCCGCGTGCGGGAAAAAGCGACCACAGATTCCAGCATTCTGGCCCTTATCCCCAATGGAACCACGGTAGAGCTGCTGGGGGAAGAGGGGGACTGGTACCTTACCAAGTATAACGGCGTGCAGGGCTACATCAGCAAGGAATATGTGCTGGTAACCGCCGCCGCTGAGGAGACCGCCTCTCAGAGCGGCAGCACCGCAAGCACCCAGGAGATCAAGCAGGATGTGGTGGACACCGCCTGCAGCTATATCGGCACCCCCTACGCCTATGGCGGCGCCTCCCCCAGCGGGTTTGACTGCTCCGGCTTTACCATGTACATCTATAACCTCTTCGGCTATACCCTGCCTCACTCCGCTACCAGCCAGCTCTCCTACGGCACCTCTGTTGCCAGCCGCGATGAGCTGCACATGGGAGACCTGGTTTTCTTCCGGGACAGCCGGTACGCCAGCAGCGGCGCCAGCCATGTGGGGATCTACATTGGAAACGGCAAATTTGTCCACGCACCCAACTCCCGCTACTCGGTGATGATCGACAGCTTGGTAGATGGCTATTGGGGCGATACATATATCGGTGCAAACCGCCTGATCCAGGGATAGATCCGTTGCTTTTGGCTCAAATGGAGTACAATGGAATAGGACAAGCCCACCGGCTTTTGCCGGTGGGCTTTTTTGCCGGCCTTTGGGGCCGTTTCCGGAGGGGGCTGGAGGGAAATGGGAGAAATTTCCTGAAAGATCTTGACAATATATATATATATATATCATGAGATGTGCGAAATACTGTGCAATCTGCCAGTATTCGCACATTTTTCATGATAAGGAGAAAAGGATATGAAAAGGATATGGGCCCTGATTCTGGCGGCGGCGCTGATGCCGTCCTTGGCGGCGTGCGGGAGCGGCGCCATGTCGGAGGAGAAGATGCTGGAAAATGCGGAGGCATGTGACTTTGCAGCGATCCAAGCCGCCTATGACGACAACAGCGTCAATGCAGAGGAGACCTACTGCGGCCAGGTTTACCGCTTTGCCGGGTATGTGGAACAGATCGATGAGACCTCTGCAAAAGTTATCCCGCTGAACGCGCCGATAGGCATCAGCGGGGCCTATGACCTGGCGGTCGATGTGACGCTGCCCGCAGAGGATATCCGGGAGCTGTCAACGTTTGAAGTAGTGAATCTGGTGGGGGAGATCAGCGCCCTGGATGCCGGCACCGTCCACATGGAGACAGCCTATTATGTGGACGATCATATCACCTTTACCGGGACGGTGGAGGGGTTTGCGCTGAACAGCGGTTTCAGGCAGACGACCATCGACAGCGACATGGAGATCATTGGGGACGACGGTGTGACATTCCGCTATACCTATCTGGGGGACAGTGTAGATCTGGGGGAGCCGGGGGCCTTTGATACCTTCGAGCAGGAGACGATACAAGGCGTTACCCTTCTGGAGGGTGACACTGTCACCATCACCGGAAAACTGACCTATGAGATCACGACCTACATGGATCTGGGCGGCGGCATACAGGCATATACCCGGGAGTTTTCTCTGACGGATGTGGAGTCAGTGGAAAAGCAGTAGAACGGGAGAAAACAACACAGCAGGCGAAACGTTTCGCCTGCTGTATTGTTAAAGTCGCTACCGTCCACCGGCAAAGCTGGGGCCGCAGACAGCCTCCAGCACCGTGAGGGCCGCCGCCTCCCGCCCCACATACAGGACGATCAGGTTCCCCAGCCGGTAGAAATGGGGGGTGTCCACCCACTCCGCGCCGGTGACAGTGCCGGTGCCGTCCGGATATTCATATCGGGTGGAGTACCCGTTGGGACTGACGGCGGCGGCCTCCGCCTCCGCCTCCGCCGCGCTGGGGTAGCAGTAGACCGTCAGGGAAATTTCTTCCGTATCGCCTGTCAGCGTCAGCTGGCGCCGCTCCCCCTGGAGAAAGCCGTCCGGCTCCAGGGCGGTCGCCTCCACCTGGTATCCCTGGCCCTCCAGGGCGGCAGTCAGGGCGCTCAAGCCCTCGGGCGGTGTTTCCTCTGTCATGGAGCGGAGATAGGCGGCAGCGTCGTCCAGGGTGGCGCCGCTGCTAAGTCCCGACCAGGTGTCGGGATCGAAGGCCAGTCCCTCGTCTGTGGCCAGGAAGAGGGGGCGGATGCCCTCCGGGAAGTAGTAGCCGGCAAGATCCGCGTAGCAGAAGTAGCTCTCCCCCCGGGTGACGCCGGTGTCAGCCGTGGCGGTGCTGGGTAGGAAGATAGCCTCGCTGCCCACGGTAAGGTCTGCCAGCAGGCCGTCGGTGGAGGAGGCCTGCCCCGGCCAGCCTGGGAGCAGAAGGGAGACAGACGCCGCCCCCTGTCCGCGGATCCAGCCGCTGACCGCAACCCGGGCCACACTGGTGTACAGGATAGTGCCGTCAATGGAGATCTCATAGTAGGAGATGTCCTCCACGGTTCCCCGGAAGATGTCCATTCCCTGCTGGAGGAACTCCTCCGCCGTCATGGCCGCAAGGCACCCCGCCTCGCCAAACTGCTGGATGTCCGGCAGCCCTCCGCCGTCGCATAGCACTTCCCCGATTTCGATATTCCGAGAGTATCCGGGGCTGCCCGGGCTGTAGTCGCTGCCGTCCGGATTCTCAGCCGTACAGTCGCCTGTGTCCTCCCCCTGATCCCGATGTACGGCGGCATCTCCGCCCCACAGGCGGGGAAGGGCCAGGGCTGCCGACAAAATCAATACAAGGCAGGCCGCCGCCGCGGCATACCTCCGCCAGGGCCTGGAACGGCGCGGTTTAGGGCGGCTCTCCTCAATCTGCTCCGCCGCCGCCTCGCCGATGGCGCGAAATAGGGCCTCCTTTGTCATAGATCATATCCCTCCTTGATGAGATGGTCCCGAAGGCCAAGCCGGGTCCGGTGGAGCATGGACTTGACCTTGGACGGGGTGAAATGGAATCGGTCCGAGATCTCCTGGATGGAGGCGCAGTACCAGTACCGCTGGAGGAACACTTGCCGCTGTATCGCCGGGCGAGCGGCCAGATAGGCGGAGATGGCCTGGCCCAGGAGGTGCAGGTCCACCTCCTCGTCCGCTCCCCCCACGCAGTCGGACAGCTCGTCCAGCAGCGCCGGAAAGCCGCTGTCCCGCCGCAGGGCGGTGTTGTAGTCATAGCGGTCCAGGGCGGCATTGCGGACGATGCGCCCCAGAAAAGCACCTAAAAACCGGGGGCGCTGGGGCGGAATGGCGTTCCAAAGGGCCAGCAGCGCGTCGCTGACGCACTCCTCCGCGTCCTCCCGGCTGTGAAGCACCCCCATGGCGATGGAGCGGCATATCCCGCCGTATTTGTTTCGGGTCTCCTCAATGGCCTCCTCCGAGCGGTCCCAGAACAGCTGGACAATGGCGGCATCCTCCATCCCGCATCCCTCCTTTGAAAGCTTTCACCCCTATAGACGGAATTGTACCGCCTTCGGTTGTGCCGATGCAAGAAATTTTCTATACCGCATGGGCTGCTGAAAATCTGTGTGCCGGGAGCGTGCTCCACAGCCGTGCTCTGCCGGGCCGCTTTCTGCGGCAGAGCTGCTTTCACAAAAAATATTCCGTCCTGGGTGGGGAAATTTTCCCCGCCCCTCTTTTCTTTTTCGACAAAATATGCCCTGTGGACAGGCTATACTGAAAACCACCGAAACACCGATGCAGAAAGGTTGTGAGCATGTGGAGATACGGACCAAATTGGAGGAGCGGACGCTGACCATTCAGCTGTGCGGGGAGCTGGACCACCACGGCGCCAGGGGCCTGATGGAGCGTCTGGACGCCCTGATGGAGCAGGAACTGCCCCGCAAGACCATACTGGACCTGGAGGAGCTGACATTTATGGACAGCTCCGGCATCGCCGTGATTTTGCGGGCCAAGCGGCGGATGGAGGCCCTGGGGGGAAACCTTGTGGTGGTGAATATCCCCAAGCAGGCGGCCAGGGTGCTGGATACGGCGGGGCTCGGCCGCTATGTCAAATTTATTTAGGAGGGGCATCGTATGAACGTGTCCAATTACATAACCGTCACCTTCCCCAGCTGCAGCGCCAACGAGGGCTTTGCCCGCATGGCGGTGGCCGCCTTTGCCGCCCAGCTGGATCCCACTCTGGAGGAGCTGGGGGATATCAAAACCGCCGTCAGCGAGGCGGTGACCAACGCCATCGTCCATGCCTACCCCGACACCCTGGGGAAGATCGTTTTGAAGGCCCGGATCCTGGAAGGCGGCGTGCTGGAGCTGACTGTGCGGGACTGGGGCCGGGGCATCGCCGACGTGGAGAAGGCCATGGAGCCCCTCTTCACTACCGGCGGCGAGGAGCGCAGCGGCATGGGCTTTACCATTATGGAGGGGTTTATGGACACCCTGCGGGTCACCTCCAAGGAGGGGCAGGGGACAAAGGTGGTGATGCGCCGGCGCATCGTCCGGCGGGGAAAACGATGAATCTGGAGCTGCTGGCGGCGGCCCAGGCGGGGGACCAGGACGCCTGCGATCAGCTGATCCGGGAGAATACGGGGCTGATCTGGAGCATCGTCCGCCGGTACTACGGCCGGGGCGCGGAGCCGGAGGATCTCTATCAGCTGGGATGCGTGGGCTTTCTCAAAGCCATCCGCGGCTTTGATCTCAGCTACGGCACCCAGTTTTCCACCTATGCCGTCCCCAAGATCGCAGGGGAGATCCGGCGCTTTCTCCGGGACGATGGGGCGGTGAAGGTGGGGCGGGGACTCCGGGAGCAGGCGCTCACCATCCTCACCGCCCGGGAGCGGCTGCAGGCCCGGCTGGGCCGGGAGCCGGCGCTCTCAGAGCTGGCGGAGGAGACGGGCTACACGGCGGAGGAGATCGCCGCGGCGGAGCTGGCGGCAGCCGCGCCGGAGAGCCTGCAGCAGGAGGTGGGGGACGGCCTCACCCTGGAGTCCACCCTCCACGACAGCGAGGGGGAGGAGGCCATGGTGGAAAAAATCGCCCTCCGCAGCGCCATCGAGACGCTGCCGGAGAGCGAGAAAAAAACCATCCTGCTCCGGTTTTTCAAGGGCCTGACCCAGGCCCAGACCGCCCGGATCCTCTCGGTGTCCCAGGTGCAGGTATCCCGCCTGGAGCGGCGGGCTCTGGACCGTCTAAGGAAGGAGTTTGCGGCCCAGGACTGAAGAAGTCCTCCCCCTGAAACTCCGTCATGGTGCCCCAGTAGCGCATGGGCATGTGGGTACGGCGGGTCTTGGGGTTATAGCGGGGGGCGATGGCAATGGTGTCGTAGAAGGTCTTCCACAGCCGGCGGAACCGCGCCTCCTCCTCCCCGGGCCGGGCCATCTGGAAGTCCTCCAGGGGGACGATGCACCACGCCTCGTCCCGGAAAAAGAGGGCCTCTTGGTGGGTGCGGTCGTAGAGGAGAAAGGTCTCCCCCCGGCACCGGTCACAGAAGTGGGGGCGGAGCAGGGACAGCACCCGGTTTTTCGGCCGGATCTCTCCCACCAGCACCCCGTCAAACTCCGAGAACCGGACAAACCCCTTGAGCAGGTGAGCCTCCCCCTCCAGGTGCTGCACCGCCTTCCACACCGGGAGGAGGGCGGGGTGGGTCAGATTCCCCAGCAGGCCCGGCCCCTCCTTTAAAAGGGCGCGGATCAGCCGGTAGAGCAGCATCTCCCGGTCCGGCGCACAGGTGAGGAATCCCTTCACCACCAGGCTCCGGGCGTCAGGGGAGAGGGCGGCCACCTTGCCCAGCACCCGCCGGGCGTGGGCCTCGTCGGTCTCCACCCGCCGGACAGAGAAGAGCGTAGGCTCCATATCCCCCGCGGCACAGATGTCCGCGGGGGATTCCTTATAGAGATAGCTGTCAAACACGCAGCAGAGGAACCCCTCAAAGCTGCCGTCGTAGCAGTAGATGCAGTCCATGGGCCGTCTCCTTTCCCGCCCGGCGTCCTACGCGCCCCGCAGCGTCAGATCCACCCGGAAGAGGTCCCCGTCTACAGAGAGGGCGAGGGAGCCGCCCATCAGCTCCATGAGGCTTTTGGCGATGTTCAGCCCCAGGCCGCTGCCCTCGGTGTGCCGGGAGGCGTCCCCCCGGACGAACCGCTCCATCAGCTCGTCGGCGCTGATGTTCAGCATCTCCCGGGAGATGTTCTTGATGGTCAGGCGCACCAGGCCGCCTGCGGCGGCAAGGTCCACATAGACCCGGCTCTGGGGCAGGGCGTATTTGCAGACATTGCCCAAGAGGTTATCCAGCACCCGCCACAGGAGCTTTCCGTCCGCCATGGCGGCCACGCCCTCCTGGGGGGCGGTCACCAGAACCTGGAGGCCGCTGTCGCCCAGGCGCTGATCGTAGTCCCCCAGGGCCTGGTCAATGATCTCGCCGACCCCGATGGGCTGCAGCTCCACCTGGATGTTGCCGGTGGAGGCTTTGCTGGCCTCCACCAGGTCCTCCGTCAGCTTTCTTAGCCGCTGGCTCTGCCGGTCCAGAATGTCCAGATACTCCGCCGCCGCGCCCTCCGGCTCCTCCTTTTTCAGAAGGTCCACATAGTTGATGATGGAGGTGAGGGGGGTCTTGATGTCGTGGGAGACGTTGGTGATCAGCTCCGTCTTCAGCCGCTCCGAGCGCATCCGCTGCTCCACCGCCCGGTTCATGCCGTCGCCGATGGCGTTGAGATGCTCCCCATAGCGCCGCAGGGAGAAGAAGAGGCGGCGGGTGTCCGCCTTGGCCTCCAGGGTACCCTCCGCCAGGGCCTTGGCCGTCCGCTCCAGCTGCTGCAGCTGCCAGGAGAAGAAGGTGCACAGCGCAATGGCCAGGAGGTTAAAGCCCGCCAGCGCCAGCAGAGAGAACATCTGGATCCAGAAATGGAGGGGGTAGGAAAAATAATGGATGTTAGGGAGCAGAAACAGAAGGAAGACATTCACCGCCAGATAGCCTACCACCCCCAGGGCCGTCCGCCAGGTGAAGGGGAGGATGCGGAAAAAGGAGCGGATGGAGCGGAACAGGCGGCAGCACACCGTGTTCTCCCACATCCGCCCCGCCTTCATCCGGGCAGCCAGGGTCATCAGCGCCGCCAGGGCCAGGGCAATGGCCAGGAAGAAGGCGCCCAGCCCCGGCAGGATCCAGGTCAGAGGCGAGCCGGAGGAGATGTTGTAAAAGTTCGTGACGCAGGTGCCGTAGTATACGAGGTACCACACAGCGATGGCGTCCGCCGCCAGGTACAGGTCCAGGGGGATCCGGTCCTGCCAGTTGAGGTAGATCGTCTCCCGATCCCTCCGCCAGCCGACAGCCCAGAGGAGATACCCCAGCCCCAGCAGGGCCAGCCCCGCCGAGAGGGCGGCGGCGGGCAGCAGCTGGCTGCGGTGGGGGTAGAGCAGCTGGTAGTTGGTGTAGCTGTCGTAGTAGGGGCTGGAGTGAGTGTCCAGATTCAGGACATACACCGTGACCAGGTACTCTTTTCCCGCAGTCAGCCCCAGCTCCGAGTCATGGATCTCAAATGTGTCCTGCCAGAGGGCGGCAGGGCGGGCGGGGACGCTGCCGCTCTGAAGGAAAAAAGCGCCTGGGTGCTCCGGATCCTCTACCGTGACCACCGCATCCTCCCAAGAGGCTCCGTGGCGGGCATAGTCCCAGGCAAGGGTGCGGCTGATGCTCTCAAAGAGATAGGAGTCCTCGTATGCCATGGGATCAGATGAGTCGAAGAACCCGGCGGTCTGGCAGTTGAGATACAGCAGGCCCAGGCCCAGAGAGGCCGCAGCCAGCAGGGATGTGAGAAGAAAGACCACCGCCTTCAGCGGCAGGCAGCACTGCAGTTTTTTTATCATGGGGATTCCTCCTTGTTCTGTTTCGTTTCGGCCCCGCACCGTCCCGCTCCCCGGGAGGGGAGGGATGGCGGCGATGCCTGTCCAGCCCCGCAGCGCCGTCCACAGCAGAGCGGCCGCAGGGGCGAGGGCGGCGAGAAACCAGCGTTTCCATCTCATGGGGCGTTTCCTTTCCCGCGCGGACAATCCTCAGCGCGCTGTTGTCCCCGGCGCCTCCATCTTGTAGCCCAGCCCCCACACCACCTTCAGATACCGGGGCTCCGAGGGGTTGATCTCGATCTTCTCCCGCAGGTGGCGGATGTGGACGGCTACGGCGCTCTCCGAGCCCATGGCTGTCTCATTCCACACCAGCCCGTAGATCTGGGCGGAGGAGTAGACCCGGCCCGGATGCTGCATCAGCAGATGGAGGATGTTGTACTCCATAGGCGTCAGGGACACAGCGTCCCCGTCCACGGTGACGGTTTTGGTCTCGTCGTCCAGCGCCACGCCGCCGATGACAAGGCGGGAGGGCTTTTGCTCCATCCCGCCCAGCATGGTGTACCGCCGCAGTTGGGAGCGGACACGGGCCACCACCTCCACCGGGTCAAAGGGCTTTGTGATGTAGTCGTCCGCCCCCACGTTCAGCCCCAGCACCTTGTCGGAGCTCTCCGACTTGGCGGTGAGGAGGATGATGGGGATGTTGGACGACTGCCGGAGCTTTGCCGTGGCGGCGATGCCGTCCAGCTGGGGCATCATGACATCCATCAAAATGAGATGGATCTCCTGACGGCCCACGATCTCCAGCGCCTCCTGCCCGGT
Organism: uncultured Oscillospiraceae bacterium; assembly: GCA_904398675.1. Taxonomy (GTDB): domain Bacteria; phylum Bacillota; class Clostridia; order Oscillospirales; family Oscillospiraceae; genus CAJFPI01. Next base: position 5,335 of record CAJFPI010000140.1, on the reverse strand, counting down.
GTACGCCTCAAAGAGGGTGTACCCCTCGGCGGAGAGGTAGATCTTCAGCGCGGAGACAATGTCCCGCTCGTCGTCACAGATTAAAATGTTAGCCATGGAGGGATCCCTGCCTTTCGCCCTTATTCTAGCACATCTGTTCTTAAGAAAAAAGAGGGGGATTGTTTAAGACTTTCTTAAGGCCGGGCGGGTGAGACCCGGGGAAAAGAAATCTTAAGAAAATTCCGCCTTGGCTCTTAAAGTTTTTGTGTTATACTGTGTCCATCCTGCGGGGAGGGGATCTCCTGCCTTTCAAAATGACAGAACAGAAGAAGGAACCCAATGAAACATGAAAAGAAAAAACGAATGGGAAAAGGAGGATTGACCGCAGCGGCAGTTACCTGCCTTTTGCTGCTGGGCGCGGCTGTCCTGCTGGGCCTCCGGCCGGACTGGCGGTATGTGGCAGTGGACGCCATCACCCATCTGGAAACCGGGACGCCGCTGGAGACCTGGGAGGCGGCAGGGGAGGACATGGTGGTCTACACGCTGGAGGAGCTGCGGCAGCAGCCCTGGGCGGTTTTTGACCAGTCATTGCTGCTGGTCAATGAAGACTGCCCCCTGCCGGAGACGTTTTCTCCGGAGCTTGTGACCTATCCGGATACCCAGCTCCAGATGGACCCTGCCGCCGCCGCGGCCTATCCGGCCCTGGCCCGGGCGGTGGAGGAGCGGTTTGGCCAGCCCCTCTATATCATGAGCGCCTACCGCAGCCGGGAGGAGCAGGGGGAGACACGGGAGGAAAACGGCGCCGTTGCGGCGCTGCCGGGGCAGAGCGAGCACGAGACCGGCCTGGCTCTGGATGTCTATGTGCCCTACTACGCCGGAGCGGGCTTTCTCAAAAGCGAGGCCGGGCAGTATGTCAACGACAGCTGCTGGCAGTTTGGCTTTATCATCCGCTACCCCTACTACGGGACGGGGGAGACAGGCTGCGGCTACGAGCCGTGGCACCTGCGCTATGTGGGCATGCCCCACGGGGAGATCATCATGAAAAACCGGCTGACCCTGGAGCAGTATCTGGAGGGGCTGGAGGAGGGGAGGTGGTACCAGTACGGGGACTGGCGCATCGCCCGGCAGGCCGGGGAGATGCTGTCCCTGCCTGCAGACACGGTGTCCGCTGTGATCTCCCAGGATCACCGGGGCGGCTATGTGGTGACAGTGCGCCTTTCTTAGCCCTGGCCCTAAAAAAACCGCCGCGGGGGCATCCTCAGGATGTCCCCGCGGCTTATTTTTTTCAGTAAGGGGCAGCTCAGCCCCTGGGCCGGTTGGCCTTGGCGGTACAGGCCTCCGCCTCCAGGGTGAATACCGTCACATTTTCCACCATTTTATCTGTAAAGCAAAATTCCTTTCCGGTCTGTTGGCGCATAATCGTCTGCAGGGCTGCCGTTTTCTCCGCCGCCATCTCCAGAAAACGGACGGTTCCCCGGCCGGTGACGGAGGAGAACAGGCAGCTGTAGGAGCAGCCCACATCCCCCTGGCCGGTGAGCTGCCAGTCGCAGTCCATCTCAAAGGCCGCCCGGGGGTCCCGGCGCAGGGCGGCGATTTTCCGGCCCTCGCCGGCGCTGTGGAAACAGAGCGTCAGCTTGTCCCCCTCCCAGCGCGCGCCGAAACTGAGAGGAATAAGGTAGAGCCCCTCCTCGTCCTGCGTAGCAAGTCTACAGACTTTACAGCGGGAGACGATCCCCCGGATCTCTGCCGGGTCCGTTACGACCCGGTCCGCTCTTCGCATTTTCATCGCTGTACCTCCTCTTTGATATGGGACAGCAGGGCGTCTACCTCCTCTGCCGTCGTGGTCCAGGATGTCACCAGGCGGATGCACCGGTGCGTCTCATCCACCTCGTGCTGCACCTCAAAGGCGCAGATATTCTCCAGGGCGTGGGCCGCCTCCCGGGTCAAAACAGGGAACACCTGGTTGGAGGGGGAGGGATAGGCCAGGGGAACGCCCAGCTCCTGGAGCCCGTTCCGCAGCCGCTTTGCCATGGCGTTGGCGTGGCGGGCCAGGGTGCAGTAGAGATCGTCCTGCAAAATGGCGGCGAACTGCACCCCCAGCAGCCGCCCCTTGGCTAAAATCGCCCCCTGCTGTTTCATGGCATAGCGGAAGTGGGGCTGCAGGGCTGGGTTCACCACCACCAGGGCCTCGCCGAAGAGCAGGCCGTTTTTGGTGCCGCCGATGGTGAAGGCGTCGCAGAGGGCGGCGTAGTCGGAGAAGGTGGTGTCCGCCCCCTCCACCGTCATGGCTGAGCCCAGCCGGGCGCCGTCGCAGTAGAGCAGGAGGTCGTTTGCCCGGCAGAACTGGCTGATGGCGGCCAGTTCCGCCCTGGAGTAGACGGTGCCCACCTCGGTGGTGTTGGAGAGATAGACCAGCCGGGGCAGCACCATGTGCTCGGAGTTATGGATATCCAGAACGGGCTGGATCGCCGCCGGCGTCAGTTTTCCGTCCGGAGCGGGGACGGTGAGGATCTCGTGGCCGTCCTGCTCGATGGCGCCGGTCTCGTGGGTGGCGATGTGGGCGGTCTCCGGGGCGATTACCGCCTCATAGGGCCGGAGAAAGGCCCCAAGGGCAACCTTGTTGACCTGGGTGCCCCCCACCAGGAAGTGGACCTGGGCGCCGGGGGCGCCGCACAGGGAGCGGATCGTGTTGGCTGCGGCGGCGCAGAAGGGATCGATGCCGTAGCCGGGGGTTTTCTGCAGGTTGGTGGACAGCAGGGCGTCCAGGACCTTGGGATGGGCGCCCTCGGAGTAGTCGTTGCGAAACTGGAGCATGAGGTGACCTCTCTTTTCTTCATGGTAGGGCGGCGCAAGGCCGCAGGTTGGTCTTTTCCTTATCATACCATGGGCGGCGCAGGTTGTAAATGCACAACTGCGCCCCGGGAAAGCCGTCGATTTCTGTCCGGCAGGACGCTTGACCCGAGGGGGGAATCTATATTAAAATAGGGGACGGTATCTGCCGCCGATAGGGTGCGGCAGTAAAGAATAGACACAACGAGACAAAGGAAGAGGGACAAGATGCAGGAGAATTTTCGCACAAGGTACGCCGCGGCCCGCCGGGCGGTGATTGCCCGGCGGTATGCCGGCCTCAATGACCGGCAGCGGGAGGCCGTGCTGACCACGGAGGGGCCGCTGCTGCTGCTGGCGGGGGCGGGCAGCGGCAAGACCACGGTGCTGATCAACCGGGTGGACAACCTTTTGACCTTCGGCCGGGGCAGCGACACGGCAGAGGTCCCCGGCTGGGCGGGGGAGGAGGAGCTCCGCTTTCTGGAGCAGTTCCCGGAGACACCGTCGCCGGAGGACTGGCAGCGGGCCCGGCAGCTGTGCGCGGTGGAGCCGCCCCGGCCCTGGGAGGTCATCGCCATCACCTTTACCAATAAGGCCGCCGGCGAGCTGAAGGAGCGGCTGGAGCGGACCTGCGGCCCGGCGGCAAACGACATCTGGGCCGCCACGTTCCACAGCGCCTGCGTCCGCATCCTGCGGCGGAACCTGGAGGATCTGGGGGAGGGGTTCACAAACTCCTTTACCATCTACGACAGCGAGGACAGCAAGCGGGTCATCAAAGACGTGCTCAAGGACCTCAAGCTGGAGGAGAAGGAGTTCCCGCCCCGGACTGTGCTCGGCTATATCAGCTCCAGCAAGGACCAAAACGAGACCCAGGAGGAATTTGCCCGGCGGATGCAGTCCACCGGCGACTGGCGGCTGGGCCGGATGGGGAAGATCTACGCCGCCTATGACAAGCGCCTCAGAGAGGCCAACGCCCTGGATTTTGACGACATCATCCTTCACACCGTCCATCTGCTGCAGAAAAACGAGGAGGTGCGGGCCTATTACCAGCGGAAATTCCGCTACGTCCTCATCGACGAGTACCAGGACACCAACCATCTGCAGTACCTGCTGGCCAGCCTTCTCACCGGGGAGCGGGGGAACATCTGCGTGGTGGGCGACGACGACCAGAGCATCTACCGGTTCCGGGGGGCCAATATCGAGAACATCCTCAGCTTTGAAAGCCGGTACAAAAACGCCCGGGTGATCCGCCTGGAGCAGAACTACCGCTCCACCCAGAATATCCTGGATGCGGCCAACGCGGTGATCCGCAACAACACCGGACGGAAGGGCAAGACCCTCTGGACGGAGAACGGTGCGGGGGAAAAGGTGCGGATCAAGACCACCTTCAGCGAGAGCGACGAGGCCCAGTATGTGGCCGGACAGATCCTGGCTGACTACAGCCGCACAGGGGACTGGAAGAGCGACGCGGTGCTCTATAGGATGAACGCCCAGTCCAACGCCCTGGAGATGGCCTTCAAGCGCAACAGCATCCCCTACAAGGTGGTGGGGGGCATGAAGTTCTTCGACCGCGCCGAGGTCAAGGACATGCTGTCCTATCTCTGCATCATCAACAACAGCGCCGACGATCTGCGCCTGCGGCGCATCATCAACACCCCCGCCCGGGGCATCGGTCCCACCACCATCGACAGGATCGCCCAGCTGGCCGCGGAGCAGGGCATTCCCATGTACGAGGTGCTGCGGGAGGCGGAGAGCTACATCGATCTCAAGCGCTCGGCAGGGAAACTGATGGAGTTTCACCGCATGCTGGAGGAGCTGCGCGCCCAGGCGGAGGACATGCCTCTGCCGGACTTCTATGATCTGGTGTGCGAGCGCTCGGGCTACACCATGGCCCTTCTGCAGAAGGGGGACATGGAGAGCCGGGGACGGCTGGAGAACATCCAGGAGCTGCGCTCCAGCATCCTGGGCTACCTGGAGAGCGAGCCGGAGGACCCGTCCCTGGCCGGATTTTTGGACCAGGTGGCCCTGTACACCGACCTGGACGGGGTGGAGGACAAGGACAACGCCGTGACCCTCATGACCATGCACAGCGCCAAGGGACTGGAGTTCCCCTGCGTCTATGTGGTGGGCCTGGAGGAGGGGATCTTCCCCGGCATGCGGGCCATCGGCGAGAGCGAGGAGCTGGAGGAGGAGCGGCGGCTGTGCTATGTGGCCATGACCCGGGCCAAGGAGCGCCTGACCCTGACAAATGCCCGGCAGCGCATGCTCTTCGGCCGCACCACCAGCAACCTGCCCTCCCGGTTCCTGGAGGAGATCCCTGCAGAAAACAGCATCTGGCAGGGGAAGGCGGAGCCGCGCAGCGCCGCCGGCTATGGGGAGGACAGTTTCGGATCCAGCCTCCGGGAGGAGCGGGTGAATATCCGGGAGACGCCGGTGCGCCGCGCGCCCCGGCGCCCTGCGCCGGACCGGGGCTACTCTGCCCCCGTCGCGGGCGCTGCCACGGCGGACCTCCTGCAGCTCAGCCAGGGGG
>CAJFPI010000139.1 GCA_904398675.1 uncultured Oscillospiraceae bacterium | reverse complement strand
TCCTCAGCCAGTGATTTGACGGTCACTGCTGAGAGGGCGATAGATTTGTTCGCTCAGACATAACAGCTTGCTATTAGGGAGAAGGAATTCTTCGTAGGGGAGCAATATCTCTCCGTTCGGCGGAAGGAATTCTCCCTAATAGCAGTTTCTTAAGAAAACCGGCAGAATCAGATTTTCGCTGAAACTGTAAATTTGGAAAACGGGAGAAACGAGAATGGCAGACGCGAAAAACGATATCGTCCTGTCGATCCGCGGTATGAGCAAGTCTTTTGGCCGCAACCGTGTGCTTGACCATATCAATCTGGATGTTAAGCGCGGTACGGTCATGGGGCTTATGGGCGAAAACGGCGCCGGTAAGTCCACCATGATGAAGTGCCTGTTCGGCACCTACCAGAAGGACGAGGGGAAGATTTACCTAAACGGCAAGGAAATCAGCTTTTCCGGGCCAAAGGACGCCCTGGAGAACGGGATTGCCATGGTTCACCAGGAGTTAAACCAGTGCCTGGAGCGGAATGTGATCGACAACCTGTTCCTCGGCCGCTACCCCACCAATTCCGTTGGGGTCGTGGACGAGCGGAGCATGAAGAAAAAGGCGGCTGAGCTCTTCCGCAAGCTCGGCATGACCGTGAATTTGAACCAGCCCATGCGGAATATGTCTGTCTCCCAGCGCCAGATGTGCGAGATTGCCAAGGCGATCTCCTACAACTCCCAGGTCATTGTTCTGGACGAGCCCACGTCCTCTTTGACCGTGCAGGAGGTAGACAAGCTCTTTGAGATGATGCGGATGCTCAAGGAAGAGGGCATTGCGCTGATCTATATTTCTCATAAGATGGATGAGATCTTCGAGATCTGTGATGAGATCTCGGTCCTGCGGGACGGCAATCTGGTGATGACCAAGGCCGCCCAGGACACCAACATGAATGAATTGATCACCGCCATGGTGGGCCGCTCCCTGGAGAGCCGGTTCCCCCCGGTGGACAACACGCCCGGCGACACGATTTTGTCCGTTCAGCACCTTTCCACCAAGTATGCGCCCTATCTGCAGGATATTTCCTTTGATGTAAGGGAGGGCGAGATCTTTGGCCTTTACGGCCTGGTGGGTGCAGGGCGTACAGAGCTTTTGGAGACCCTTTTCGGCGTCCGCACCCGGGCGGCAGGACGGGTCTATTTCAAGGGCCACCTGATGAATTTTGACGATGCGAAGGAGGCCATAGAACACGGCTTTGCCCTGATTACCGAGGAACGCAAAGCCAATGGCCTGTTTCTCAAGTGCGATTTGACGTTTAACACAACGATTGCCAATCTGGATCAGTATAAAACCGGTCTGGCCCTCTCCAACCCCAAAATGATAAAGGCCACCAACAAGGAAATCAAAGTCATGCGTACCAAGTGCATGGGACCGGATGATATGATCACGAGCCTTTCCGGCGGCAACCAGCAGAAGGTCATCTTCGGCAAATGGCTGGAACGGGAGCCGCAGGTCTTTATGATGGACGAGCCCACCCGCGGTATCGATGTGGGCGCCAAATATGAGATCTATGAGCTGATTATCCGGATGGCCAAGCAGGGAAAGACGATTATTGTCGTATCTTCCGAGATGCCTGAGATTCTGGGAATTACCAATCGGATCGGCGTGATGTCCAACGGACATCTGTCTGGAATTGTGAACACCAAGGAGACGAATCAGGAAGAGCTTTTGCGTCTCAGTGCAAAATACCTATAATGGGAGAAATTGCATATGGCAACTGATAACAAGAAAATTCTCACGGCTGAACAGGAGAGTCAGCTGCGCCGGCCGATTGACGAGTATGTCGGCGGCATCCAGGAAAAGATTGACGCCCTCCGGGCAGACGGCACCGATCAGGTCATTGAGATTCAGGGTAATATCGAGAGCCTGAAACGGGACCGCATCTATACCCCTGAGGAAAAAGCGGCCAAGATCGCAGAGTGCAAAAAGGCGCTGGAGAAGGCCAAGGCTGTGGAGGCCCGCAACAAGGGCGAGATCGACAAGCTGATCTCCCAGGCAGAGGGCTATCTCAAGGAGCACTTTAAAAAGGACTACTATACTGCCGTGAAGGACAGCGCCAAGGAGGAGAAGGTCCTTGCGCAGGAAAAATACCAGGCAGCTGTAGCGGATCTCAACAAAGAGCACCAGGCGGTTATGGCCAAGCTGAGCGATCAGCGGGAAATCAAGGACGAGAAATATGTCCATAAGAACCGCCTGTTTGACGCGAAAATGCAGCTGAGCAAGGACCTGCAGGCGGCAAAGGACCGGCGGCATGCCGCCATCGATCACAAGTACCACATGATCGATCTGCTGCGCATGTCCAAGTTCACCTTTGCCCAGTCCATGGCACAGCGCTGGGAGAATTACCGGTATACCTTCAACCGCCGGAATTTCCTGCTGAAAAACGGCCTGTACATCGCTATCATCATTATCTTTGCCGCCCTGTGTTTCATCACCCCGGCGGTGAAGGGCGGCACCCAGCTGCTGACGGTGGACAACATCCTCAACATCCTGCAGCAGGCCTCCCCGAGAATGTTCCTGGCCCTGGGCGTGGCAGGACTGATTTTGCTGGCAGGTACGGACCTCTCCATCGGCCGTATGGTGGGCATGGGCATGACAGCTGCCACCATCATCATGCACAATGGTCCCAATACCGGCGGTGTGTTTGGACATCTCTTTGATTTCTCCGGCCTGCCTGTTCTGGCGCGGGTGATTCTGGCCCTGCTGGTGTGCATTGTCCTGTGCACCATCTTTACCACGATTGCCGGTTTCTTCACGGCCAAGTTCAAGATGCACCCCTTCATCTCCACCATGGCCACCATGCTGGTGATTTTCGGCCTGGTGACTTACTCCACCAAGGGTGTGTCCTTTGGCGCCATCGACAGCAGCATTCCCAGCATGATCATCCCCCGGATCGGTAAGTTCCCCACCATCATTTTGTGGGCGGTAGCCGCGGTGGTTGTCGTATGGTTTATCTGGAATAAGACCACCTTTGGCAAGAACCTTTTCGCCGTGGGCGGCAACCCCGAGGCGGCGGCGGTTTCCGGTATCTCCGTGTTTAAGGTTACTGTGGGCGCCTTTATCCTGGCGGGCATCCTGTACGGGTTTGGCTCCTGGCTGGAGTGCATCCGCATGACCGGTTCCGGCTCTGCCGCCTACGGCCAGGGCTGGGAGATGGACGCCATCGCGGCCTGCGTGGTGGGCGGCGTGTCCTTCACTGGCGGTATCGGCAAGATCTCCGGCGTTGTGGTGGGCGTGTTCATCTTCACCGCCCTCACCTATGCCCTTACTGTTCTGGGTATTGACGCCAACCTGCAGTTCGTCTTCTCTGGTATTATCATCCTTGTGGCTGTTATGCTCGACTGCCTCAAGTACGTCCAGAAGAAGTAATCCTTTGTCCCGCAGCCGCTGCAATGCAGATTCTCAAAGTTGTCTGCTTTGCAGCGGCTTTTCTTTTGGAAATTCTGCGGTAACAGAACGACGCCTGAAAATGGCTGCGCCATTCTGGCGGGGAGTGGGCAGAGAGCAGCCGGTTCTGCGGTCTGCAGCTCACCGCCATGAGCGGCTGCCCGCAGCGGATGCGGGCAGCAAGATTGAATGAGGTGATTTGTGTGATTGACAAAGAAGTTTCCCAGCTGGCGGCATACGCGCTGCGTACCGGCCTGATTGAGGAGAACGAATACATCTGGGCGGTAAACACCATCCTGGACACGCTCCGGATGGACAGCTTTACCGATCCCGGCCAGGAATGGGGGGAGCTGGAGCTGGCCCCTATTCTGGAGCGGCTTTTAGATGACGCCTATCAGCGGGGCGTTTTGTCGGAGAACTCGGTGGTGTACCGGGATCTCTTCGACACCGAGCTGATGGGCCGCCTGACGCCCCGCCCTGCCCAGGTGATTGCGAAATTCCGGTCTCTTTACCGGGAGAGCCCCCGGACGGCCACGGACTGGTTCTATGCCTTCAGTCAAGACACCAACTATATCCGCCGGGACCGGATTGCCAGGGATATGCAGTGGAAGGCGGATACAATCTACGGGCAGCTGGATATTACGATCAATTTATCCAAGCCGGAGAAGGACCCCAAGGCCATCGCCGCGGCCCGAGACCTGCCCGCCTCCAGCTACCCCAGGTGCCAGCTGTGCGCGGAGAACGAGGGGTACGCAGGGCGGGTCAACCATCCTGCCCGCCAAAACCACCGCATGATCCCCATTACGATCAACGGTTCTCCCTGGTTCCTGCAGTACTCCCCCTATGTGTACTACAATGAGCACTGCATCTGCCTCAACAGCGTCCACACCCCCATGAAGATCGACCGGGCCTGCTTTGCAAAGCTTCTGGACTTCGTGCGCCAGTTCCCCCACTACTTTGTGGGCTCCAATGCGGACCTGCCCATCGTGGGAGGCTCCATCCTGGCCCACGACCACTTCCAGGGCGGGCGGTACACCTTTGCCATGGAGCGCGCGCCGGTGGAGACACCGTTTACCTTCCCAGGCTATGAGGACGTGGAGGCCGGCATCGTAAAATGGCCTATGTCGGTGGTTCGGATCTCCTGCAAGGATGCTGGCCGCCTGGTGGATCTGGCGGACCGGATTCTCGCCTCCTGGCGGGGCTATACCGACGAGAAGGCGGTTATTTACGCTGAAACGGATGGAACGCCCCACAATACCATCACCCCCATCGCCCGTCGGAGAGGGGAGCGCTACGAGCTGGATCTGGTGCTGCGCAACAACCTGACCACGGAGGAGTTCCCCCTGGGTCTCTATCATCCCCACCAGGAGCTCCACCACATCAAGAAGGAGAATATCGGCCTGATCGAGGTGATGGGCCTGGCGGTCCTCCCCGCCCGGCTCAAGGCGGAGCTGGCCGCCGTGGCGGACAAACTGGCTGACGGCGGCGACCTGCGGGCCGATCCCCTGACAGCGGCCCATGCCGACTGGGCGGAGGCATTTGCCCCCCGCTATGCCATCACCAGGGAAAACGCCATGGAGATTGTCAAGAAGGAGACCGGGCTCGTCTTCGCCCAGGTGCTGGAATGCGCCGGCGTCTATAAGCGCACCCCGGAGGGGCAGGCGGCCTTCCTCCGTTTCCTGGAGCAGGTATAAATCCAAGAATGAAACCGACGTCCGACCCTTATTATGGAGCGGCAGGGGGCAAATTTTACAAATGCCCCCTTGTCTTCCCGCCGGCATTTCGATATAATAAAAACCGCTTTTGGAGAACCGCTCTGAATAAGGGGAGTGTATGATATGAAACAGTTTCGGGAAAAAACCGGCTATATCTGCGACATGGACGGCGTAATCTACCATGGGAACCAGCTGCTGCCGGGGGTGAAGGAATTTGTGGATTGGCTGTACCGGGAGCATAAACAGTTCCTGTTTTTGACCAACAACAGCGGAAAAACACCCCGGGAGCTGCAGGATAAGCTGGCGCGCATGGGCCTGGAGGTGGACGAGAAACACTTCTACACCAGCGCGCTGGCTACGGCGGAGTTCATCGCCTCCCAGAAACCGGGGGCCAAGGCATATGTGATCGGCGAGCCGGGCCTTTACAATGCGCTCTATGACCGGGGGATCACCCTCAGCGACATCAACCCCGACTATGTGGTCATCGGCGAGTCAGCCAACTACAACTACGACACCATCTGCCGGGCGGTCCATCTGGTACAGAAGGGGGCGCGGCTCATCGGCAGCAACTCCGACCTCACCGGGCCCACAGAGGAGGGGCTGGTGCCCGCCTGCCGGGCCCTGATCTCCCCCATCGAGATGGCCACCGGACAGAAGGCATACTTCATCGGCAAGCCCAACCCCCTGATGATGCGGACCGGGCTGAAACTGCTCGGCGTCCACTCCCAGGACGCGGCCATTATCGGCGACCGGATGGACACTGACATCGTGGCCGGGATCGAGACCGGCTTGGATACCCTTCTGGTCCTCTCCGGCGTTACCAGCCGGGAGGAGATGGAGCGGTTCCCCTACCGGCCCCGCCTGGTGCTCAATGGGGTGGGTGAGATCCCGCCGGCTCAGGCATAATTATATCGCAGGCCCCGGGCACATGGAGAGTGTCCGGGGCCTTTGCTGTGCCCGGGCGGGGGAGTGGAACCGCCTGGCGCAATAAGGTCCAAAGGTTTCCCTGGCAAAAGGGGGCCGACGGTTTTGCTTATGAAGTTTTTCCGGATCTGGACGTCGCTGCGTTTCGTCTTGACACAGGACCGCGCCATGCTGTAAAATTGGGCTATACACCCCAAAAGGGAACGATTGGCGAAGGGGGACAGGAGATGTCGACTGCGGTAAAGGAGCTCCCGGCCTGTCCGGTGGAGACCACGCTGACATTGATCAGCGACAAGTGGAAGGTGTTGATCCTCCGGGACCTGATGCCGGGAACAAAACGGTTTGGGGAGCTGAAAAAATCCATTGGAAAGGTCAGCCAGAAGGTGCTGACTGCCCAGCTGCGAGAGATGGAGGACAGCGGCCTTTTGACCCGTACCGTCTATGCAGAGGTGCCGCCCCGGGTGGAGTACAGTCTGACGGAGCTGGGGCGCAGCCTCAAGCCGGTCCTGGACGCCATGTGGAACTGGGGCGAGGCATACAAGGCGAAGAACGAGCAATAGCTGTTTTGCAGTGCTTGTGTATTGGCAGACATCGAGGGAGAGGCGAGGGCCGGGACATCTGTACCGGCCCTCATCTGTTGTGTCGCTGCGGAGGCCGCAGCACCCCAGTCAGCACCGCGCCGGGATTAATGTTTCAGAAGCAAAACAACAAACATTCGCCAACATTCACGGAGTAAATTTTCATCCGATGCAGATGCGATGTGCGGCGGTGGGGGGAATGGCGTGGAACGTGTGTGGAAGATCATAAAGAGATGGCTGTTTCCCAGCTGGTGGGCGGTACTGCTCCTGGCTGTGGCGGGCGCAGCAGGGCTGTATCTGGTGTTCGGCCGGGGTATGGAGGGGACGCCCCTGGCCTATGCGGTGTATCTTCTCTCCTTCTATGCGCTGGTGGCTGTGGTGGGCCTGGCAGTTCGGATCTGCCGGCCGGCCTGGCGCCGGCTGTGCGCCGTCCCGCTGGTGGCGCGCTGGCGGGAGGACAGCTATTTTCGTGTGCGGCTGAGCCTGCGCCTTTCTTTTCTCGTGGATCTGTGCTATGCTGGAATGCGGATCGGATACGCGGTTTTCTATGCCTCGGTCTGGGATGGAGCGCTGGGGTTCTACTATATCCTCCTGTGCGTGGTGCGGTTCTATTTGATCCGCAGAACCCCCAGGGACTGTGGAAACACGGACCGGCGCAGGGAGCTGCTGGCATGCCGGTGGGCGGGATGGTTCCTCATGGGAGTGAATCTGGCGCTGCTGTGGATCTCTCTGCAGATCGTGCGGGACGGCCGGGGGTATGACTACCCCGGGACGCTGATCTATGCCGCAGCGGCCTACACCTTCTACAGTTTTACAATGGCTGTTATTAACGCCGTGAAATACCGCCGGTTCCACAGCCCGGTGCTTTCAGCCGCCAAGGCGGTGACGCTGACCTGCGCGCTGGTGTCCGTCTTTTCCCTGGAGACCGCCATGCTGACGCAATTTGGCGGTGAGGAGCAGTTCCAGTTTCTCATGACCTCGGCCACGGCCGGCGCCGTCTGTACACTGGTGATGCTCATTGCCCTGTTCCTGGTGGTTTCCGCCAGCCGCAAACTGAAACGATTGTAAGGAGGAACAGCTATGGTCCATATCCTTGTTCTGGAAGATGACGCAAAGCTCAACCAGATCGTCTGCACGTATCTGGGCGACTGTGGCTTTTCCACAAAGGGCTGCCTGAGAGCCAGCGACGCCTACGACGAGCTGTACAACAGCCTCTATGACCTGATTATCTCCGACATCATGATGCCGGAGGTGGACGGATTTGAATTTGCCCGCACAGTGCGGCAGGTAAATCAGCATATCCCCATTCTCTTTATGTCCGCCCGGGACGATCTCCCCGCCAAACAGAAGGGGTTCCAGCTGGGAATCGACGACTACATGGTGAAACCCATTGACCTGGACGAGCTGCTCCTCCGTGTCCGGGCGCTGCTGCGCCGGGCCAACATCGAAATGGAGCGAAAAATTTCTGTGGGCAATCTGGTGCTGGATGCCGACGGGCTGACGGCAGAGGTGGATGGGGAGGAGATCCCAGTCACCACCAGGGAGTTCCATATCCTCTATAAGCTGCTGTCCTATCCCAAAAAGACCTTCACCCGGGCCCAGCTGATGGATGAGTTTTGGGGGGTGGACAGCGACGCCAGCCTGCGGGCGGTGGACGTGTATATCACAAAGCTGCGGGATAAGTTCAGCCGCTGTGACGGCTTTGAGATCAAGACGGTCCGGGGGCTGGGCTACAAGGCGGTGCTGAAATGAAACGGGTGGAGACAAGCGTCTATGGGCTTGTCAGGCTCAGCCGGTTCCCTCTGCCGCTGTTCGGCATTATCTTTGGCGGCCTGCTGTTAGCCTCCGGCGTCCATGTGGGGCTTATCATGCTGGTTAGCCACTTGACAGATAACGAGATTATTTTAGTCCATGCCGTCCTGCTGTACTGGTGTCTGGTGTCTCTGAGCATGACGCTGCTGACCCGGTATTTAATGAGAAATACCTATGAGAAACCGGTGCAGGCGCTGGCGGCCGCCACAAGAAAGGTGGCGGAGGGGGATTTTTCCGTCTATGTGCCGCCGATCCATACTGCCGACAAGCTGGACTATCTGGATGTAATGATTCTGGACTTCAACAAGATGGTGGCCGAGCTGGGGAGCATTGAGACGCTGAAAACCGACTTTTTCTCAAACGTCTCCCATGAGATCAAAACGCCGCTGGCGGTGATCCAGAACACGGCGCAGCTGCTGAAAAGCGAAGATCTGCCGGCGCAGCAGCGGGCGGAGTATGTGGATACCATTGATAAATATGCCCACCGGCTGAACGATCTGATCGGCAACATCCTCAAACTGAACAAGCTGGAAAGGCAGACCATCCAGCCAAAGCCGGAGGCGTATGATCTGAGCGCCCAGCTGGCGGAGTGCGCGCTGCTGTTTGAAAGCCGCTGGGAGGAGAAGGAGATCGATTTTGAGGCGGAGCTGGAAGATTCGGTACAGATCGAGGCCGACGCCAGCCTGCTGGAGCTGGTTTGGAACAACCTGCTGTCCAATGCGGTAAAATTTACTGAGCCCGGCGGAACCGTTACCCTGCGGCAGACCTCCACCCAGGAGACGGTGGAGGTTGCCGTCTCCGATACCGGCTGCGGCATGGATGAGGAGACCTTGCGGCACATATTCGATAAATTTTATCAGGGGGACACCTCCCATGCCACTGAGGGCAACGGCCTGGGCCTGGCGCTGGTGCTGCGGATTTTGCGGATGACAGGGGGCTCTGTCTCCGTCTCCAGCGCCTTGGGGGAGGGCAGCACATTTACCGTGCAGCTGCCCCGCAGCCCAAAGCAGGAGATCCCACAGAAGAAAGGAGCACAGGACCATGCATGAAATCAGAGAAGACGGGGCGGCTTTTGTAGGATATGAGTACAAGGAGCTGCCGGCAGGCGGGGAAAGGGCATCCTTCTGCCTGGACTGCTATCAGAATTTCGGCTGGATTTTAGATGAACGCACATCGGAGTATCCCCACCATGGCAAGGGGAAATGGATGCTGAAGAGGGACAGGAAAATCGTCAACAAGGTGGAGCTGACGCGCCTGCAGCGGCATTTTGAGGCATGTATGGCCGAGCTGGAGGAGCTGGAGCACTCCAAAACAAACCGTGCGACGATTACCGCGGTTTCGGTGGGGCTGATCGGCACGGCTTTTCTGGCCGGAGCCACCTTTTCCGCCACCCACGAGCCGCCGCTGATTGGATTAACGGTACTTCTGGCCATTCCCGGATTTCTGGGCTGGATCCTGCCGTACTTTATCTACCGTGCCATTGTCCGCCGCCGCACGAAGGTGGTCAACGAGCTTATGGAGCGAAAGTATGACGAGATCGATGAGATTTGTGAAAAAGGACGTCGGCTTTTGGCGTAGGCATACTGTGAAAGGACCGCCGCCACAATTTGTGGCGGCGGTCCTTTATTCTGTGACGCAGAACAGAATGGGAAAAAATCGACAGGATTTTATATTTTGGAAACAAGAGACTGACGTTTCCGAAACACAATTTTTTTATTCTGTCCACATCACAGGAGACACGAGGGCCAGATGAAGGGGGTGTGCGTGATGGCGAGAGTGTGGACGGCGATTGCGGCCGCGGCCGCGGGGATGGCAGTGATATCCGGCGCGATAGCGGCGGTGATGCGTGTTCGGGACAGCGGTATTTATTACGAGTAGCAGGGCGGTGCACAGCCGTCGGGGGGGCTGCGGAAAGCAGATAACCAGTAATCAAGAGACAGATAGAAAGGAAAAAACCATGAGCAATTTGTTGAGCAAGGCCCAGGGGGCCGCCCTGGAGCTGGCCATGAACTATGTGCTGAAGGACCCTGCACACAACCTCTCCAAATTGATAGATGTGGTGGAGAAATTGGATGTTACCGGCGGACACGCCAGCCAGATCCGGGTGGTCCGCCCCCTGGCGGAGGATCCGGAGAACAACTGGAACCGGTTTGTCGTGAGACTGTGCGAGGAAATCGATCACGATGTACTGAAAGCAACGGTCCGCAACTTCTTTCTCAATGCCAGCGTACTGGGGATCCAAAAGCAGGAGGAGAGCCGCCAGAAATACGGCTGCAATGTCCCCTGGGCCATCCTCATGGACCGCACCAGTGCCTGCAACCTCCACTGTACCGGCTGCTGGGCCGCCGAATACGGCAACAAGCTGAACATGTCCTATGAGGAGCTGGACTCCATCATCAACCAGGCAAACGAGTTAGGCACCTATTTCTTCCTCTAC
>CAJFPI010000138.1 GCA_904398675.1 uncultured Oscillospiraceae bacterium | reverse complement strand
TGCTCCGACGTGGAGCGGGCGACGGGGCTCGAACCCGCTACCTCCACCTTGGCAAGGTGGCGCTCTACCAGATGAGCTACGCCCGCATAACGGTGACATTATAGCAAACGCATTGCATTTTGTCAACCACAAATTTTTCATTCCGGAAAATCGCTCTCCCCAGCCCAGGAGGGCCGCGGCATAAAGCCGGGCGGCAGCCCTCTTGCAGCGCTGTCGTCCGGCTTTCCGGTCAGTCTCCCCCATCGGCACCGGCGGGGACATTCCCCTCTGCCGGTGCAATCGTCTGGGCTGGCGGGACGGCTTCCCCCGTCTCCTGGGGGTGGAAAAAGATCTCAATAATGCTGCTGTCCCCGCCGGGAGGATAGAAGTGAATCTCCCAGGGCACGACGTCGGGAGGGGTCTCCCCCTCCTCCACCACGCCCACCTCCAGCTCCTGCTGGAGCAGGAGGATATTTTCCGTCAGGGTCAGCTCATCCTCCGAAGCGTAGGTATAGCGCACGGTAAGCTGCTCCTCCCCCCGCTCCCAGGCCAGCAGCACCATATCGTAGATGGCGCTGGAGCTGGAGGTCTCCACAATGCTCTCCAGCTCCTCCTTTGTCCGCCGGTAAACCGGCTGGAGAGCGACCTGGTAGTAGCTGTCCCGCAGCTCCTCCACGCTGAAATCCAGGGCGTGTAGGGAATAGGAGCCGACAGGCGTCTCCTCCCGCACCTCGTCGCAGGCCTGTTCCACCAAATCCCAGGCGTCGCTGTAACTTACGTCTGTCAGATACAGCCGGACCACGCCGGATGGCTCCTGCCCCTCGATCAGAAGCAGGATGATATTCACCAGGTCCTGGTAGGACTCCGCCCGGAGGATATCGTCCGCGGCGCTCTCCCAATAGCGGTCCGCGTGGGGCTCCACCTGGCTGTACTCCCCCTCCAGCAGGGAGCAGGCGCTGAGGCTGAGCGCCAAACACAGCGCCGCCAACATAAGACTAATCCGCCGTCGCACCGGGACAATTCCTCCTTTCCCCATTCCTGCCGTGCTCCCGCTGCCGCGGGGAACGCCCCGCCGCAGCTTAAAAGCCCAGGTCCTGGTCCACCAGGACCACCTCCATATCCGTGTAGCGCATCTTCTTGTAGTAAACCACCAGCGCGTTGCAGATCCGCTCGGGGCTGGAGCAGTTGTAGCACTTGTCCGCCTTCGCCGCGCAGGGGGTCTTCTTCCCCAGGCGCTGGGCGTTCTTGGGGGCCACCACGTTGCGCAGGCGCCGCAGGGCGCTGTCAAAATCCGGGGACACCTTGTTGCGCCCGGCCACAAAGTACACCTTCCGGTGGCCGAAGAGGGAGGAGGCCACCCGGTTGCCGTTGCCGTCGATGTTCAGGATCTCCCCGGTGTCCTCGGCAATGGCGTTGGCGGAGAGGATGTACACGTCGGCGGTCATGGCCTTCTCCATCACCGGCATAGGGTCGCTGAGGCCGGCGTGGTTATAGAGGGTGTTGTGGGCGGCCAGGCTCTCAAAGAGCCCCAGGTCCCTGAGGGTCATGGAGCCGCCGCAGCCCACGGTGGTGTTGTCAATCTCCCGGTTCAGGTAGGCGGCGGCCTCCTGGCCGGTGGCAAAGACCGAGACGGTGTAGCCGTTCTCCTCCAGCCGCTTTTTCAAATTTTCAAATGCCATAGTCTCGTTCCTCCTTCTCAAATCATCTGCAGCGCCGGGCTACAGGTTTTCCTGGGAATAGCTGCCAAAGCCCTCACCCAATACCTCGTGGGCCTGGCAGACGATCAGGAAGGCCTCCGGGTCAACGGCGTGGACCTTGGCCTTGACAGCGGCAATCTGGTTGCGCTTGAAAGCGCAGAGGATCACCTGCTTGGGGTCGCCGGAAAAGCCGCCGGTGGCCGGCAGCAGGGTGATCCCCAGATCCAGCTGCAGCAGCGCCTGGCGCATCTGGTCCCGCTTCCCGCTGATGATGTAGGCCAGCTGGGCGGTGCGGGAGCCGTAGAGCACCATGTCGATGGTGTGGCTGGAGATATAGAGGGCGATGATGCTGTACAGGGCGTTGTGGACGCTCCGGAACACCAGCGCATAGAGGCAGACGACCACCAGATCACAGATCAGGCACAGCCGCCCGATGGAGAGGTGGCGGAAGCGGAATTTCAGCAGCCGGGCCAGCAGCTCCGTGCCGCCGGTGGTGGCATTCACCAGCAGCATCAGCCCAACCCCCGCCCCCAGCAGGGCGCCGCCGTAGATACAGGCCAGCAGGGGCTCCATGGGCGGGAAGGTGACCAGCGCCCCCAACAGATCCAGCAGCAGGGAGCTGGCGGCCGTGGCACACAGGGAGGAGATCAGCAGCCCCACCCCCATCCGCCGCACGCCCAACATAAACAGCGGCACGTTCATCACAATGGTCAGCACGCCGATCGGCACTGCCGGCAGCAGGTGGTTGACGATCTGGGACGCGCCGGTGAAGCCGCCCAGGGTCAGGCCGTTGGGCAGGAAAAACCAGTTGAAGGCCAGCGCGTACAGCGCCGCGCCCAGCGCGATGAGGAGGGCGCTCTTGAGCACCGTCCGGAGAGAAAGGGATTTCATGGCAAATTTTCCTCCTGCGCCGCCCTTACAGCAGCGCCATCTGTTTGTCCTCCCCGTCCTCCTCCCTGACCAGGGCCCCGGCGGCGGGGACGGCGCGGCAGCGGTAGCGGCTCAGGTTGGTAATGCCCGTGTCCTCCGGGGCCCGGACCGCCGCGAGCTGGTACTTGCTCTTGAGGGTCATGACCTGGACGCCCTGGGTGGAGCGGGTGGCCTTGGGGGAGAGGAGGGCTGTGTTGAAAATAAGGGCCCGGGGCTCGGTGGAGTAGGCCACCAGCTCCCTGTCCTCCTCCAGGGCCACAATGGCCGCCAGCGGGCTCTTGTCGCTGTACGCCCCGGTGAGCCTGCGGCGGTTGCTGGCGGTCTGGTAGGCGCTCACCGGCACCTTGGCGGCCTTGCCGTTTGCAAAGAAAAACAGCAGCCAGCCGCCGTAGTCCGGCCCGGGCAGGTGGCAGAACACCACGTGCTCGTCGCCCTCCATGGACAGCTTCGAGGGCAGATAGTCCCCCAGGGCGCTGGCCTTGGTGTCGTCGAATTCGGTGAGGCGGACCTTGTACACCTGGCACCGGTCGGTGAAGAACATCACCTCGGCGCTGTTGGTGGTCTCGAAGGACTGGAAGGGGCCGTCCTCCTCCTTGTACTTCTGCTCGGCGGCCATGCGCAGGGACGCCGGGGTGAT
>CAJFPI010000137.1 GCA_904398675.1 uncultured Oscillospiraceae bacterium | reverse complement strand
GCCCGCAAGTGCGTTATCGCCTATGAGCCCATCTGGGCCATCGGCACCGGCAAGACCGCCACCGCCGAGCAGGCCAACGAGGTCTGCAACGCCATCCGCGCCACCATCCGCCACCTCTACGGCGCCCGGGTGGCCCGCAGCGTCACCATCCAGTACGGCGGCAGCATGAACCCCGGCAACGCGGCCGAGCTGCTCTCCCAGCCCGATGTGGACGGCGGCCTCATCGGCGGCGCCTCTCTGAAACCTGACCAGTTTACCGCCATTGTCAACGCTGCCAATCAGGAGTAATCGCTCCATTGTCTCCTTATTAACCTGATTTTGCATCGATTCATCGATCAGATAGAATTGAGGTTTATATGAACAAGACACCTACCACATTGATTATTATGGATGGATATGGCCTGAACCCATCCTCCACCGGCAATGCAGTCGCAAACGCCAATACGCCTGTCCTCGACAATCTCTTTGCCACCTGCCCCAACACTACCCTGTCCGCCAGCGGCCTGGATGTGGGCCTTCCCGACGGCCAGATGGGCAACAGCGAGGTGGGCCACACCAACATCGGCGGCGGCCGGGTGGTCTTCCAGGACCTGCCCCGGATCTCCCGGGCCATCGAGGACGGCAGCTTTTTTGAAAACGAGGCCTATGTGGCCGCCATGGACGCCTGCCTGAAAAACGACAGCTCCCTCCACCTCTACGGCCTGCTCAGCGACGGCGGCGTCCACTCCCACACCACCCACCTGTGGGCGCTTTTGAAGATGGCCAAGATCCGCGGCCTCAGCAAGGTGTATATCCACGCCTTCCTGGACGGGCGGGACGTGTCCCCCACCAGCGGCAAGGGCTTTGTGGCGGAAACGGCTGCCAAATGCAAGGAGATCGGCGTGGGGAAAATCGCCACGGTCATGGGCCGCTACTACGCCATGGACCGGGATAAGCGCTGGGACCGGCTGGAGCGGGCCTATGACGCCATGGTCTACGGCAGCGGCATCCAGAACAGCGACCCGGTGGACGCGGTGGAGCGCAGCTATAAGGCCGGCGTTACCGACGAGTTTGTGGAGCCGGTGGTCTGCGACAAGGACGGCACCATCTCCGACAACGATTCCATCATCTTCTTCAACTTCCGGCCCGACCGGGCCCGGGAGATCACCCGCGCCTTCGTGGATCCGGCCTTTGACGGGTTCCAGCGCCAGTTCTTCCCCCTCACCTATGTCTGCACCACGGAGTATGACGCCTCCATGCCCAACGTGATGGTGGCCTTCCCCCGGGTGGCTGTGAAAAACGGGCTGGGCGAGTACCTCAGCAAGCTGGGCCTCAAGCAGCTGCGGATCGCGGAAACCGAGAAATATGCCCACGTCACCTTTTTCTTCAACGGCGGCGTGGAGACCGTTTACCCCGGGGAGGACCGCGTCCTGGTCAACTCCCCCAAGGTTGCCACCTATGACCTGCAGCCGGAGATGAGCGCTGTGGAGGTCACGGACAAGTGTGTGGAGCGCATCGAGAGCGGCAGCTACGACGTGATCATCCTCAACTTTGCCAACTGCGACATGGTGGGCCACACCGGCGTGTATAACGCGGCGGTGAAAGCGGTGGAGACCGTGGACGCCTGCGTGGGCCGTGTGGTGGAGGCCACCCGCAGCATGGGCGGCATCGCCATGATCACCGCCGACCACGGCAACGCCGAGGAAATGTTCAAAAGCGACGGCTCCCCCATGACAGCTCACACCACCAATCCTGTCCCCTTCATCGTGGTGGGCGCCGCAGTCAAGCTGCACCCCGGCCGCCTGGCGGATATCGCCCCCACCATCCTGGATGTGATGGGGCTGGAGTGTCCGCCGGAGATGGACGGTCATACGCTGATCGACTGATCCGGAACAGTACGGACAGGGGAGGGCGCGGCGCCGGCAGGGCCGCCGCCCTCCTCTTTTTGCCTCTGCTGTGGAAAAACGGGGCTTTTCCCGGTAATTTCCTGCAAAATACTTGCAAAGCGAGGCAAACTTTGATAGAATACTTCAGTACGTTTCGTCAAAGTGCGCAATCAGAATACAACCTTTCGGAGGTTTTACAATATGGCAAAGCAGTCCAGTCGGAATGAAAAGCGGGCGCAGAAGCTGCAGCAGGAGCAGGAGGCGCTCAACCGCGTCTTCCGTCTTTTTCTGATCGGCATCCTGGCCGAGTGTTATCTGCTGGTAATGTATAACAAATTTATCAAGGGCTCCGTCCAGGAGGTGGTGACCAGCTCCTATGTGGTCACCGTTCTGGGCTACGCAGGCGTCGCCGTGCTGCTCCTGGGGCTGATCCTGGCTCTGGCTTTCCACAAAAAGCGGCCGGGACTCGGCAAGGTTTCTTCCATTGCTGCCGGTGTCGGCGCCTTTTTCGCCGTATCCAGCGCCTTGATGTATTGGATCTATCCCAGCGGCACGATTTTCCTTCTCGTCCTTGTCCCCATCCTCACGGTTTTGGGGCTTGTCTATAACCTGTACCAGCGGGAATTTTTCCTGACAGCCGTGATCCTGAGCGGATCCATCTTCACCCTGTGGCTCTGCGGAAAGGGGCTCGGCACCCTCAACTGGAACACCAAGGTGACCGTGGGGGCCGTGCTGGTGCTTCTGGGGCTGCTGGCTGCGGCGTATCTCACCCACCGTGTGGAAAAGAACAACGGCAAGTGGCTGGGAAAAAACGGCGTCCGCATGTTTACGCCTGCCTGTTCCTATCCGCTGCTGTATGCCACCTATGCCGTCTGTTTCATCACGATTCTTCTGGCGCTGGTGCTGGTGTCCACCACCTATTATACCATCTGGATTTTGGGGATCGTCCTGTTTGCCCTGGCCGTTTACTACACTTCCAAGCTGATGTGATCCCGTCTCGTGTTTCTGCCCGCGCCCCGGCGCGGGCAGTTTTTTTGCAGCAGGGGCCTGATGGGCCGCGGCCGCGCAAAAATTTTTGTTTTAATCGTCTTTTATCCTTTATTTGTTCATAATTTCCGCCTATACTATGTTGTTAGTGAATCCGAAGCAGAAAGGATCGATCCCTATGGGCAATCTTCTTTACCGCATGCGCTGCTGGCTGGAGCGTTTTATGTATGGGCGCAACGGAACCGATCAGCTGAACCTGGGGCTGCTGGTGCTGTATGTGGTGCTGGTGGTGCTGCAGGCGATACTGGCGGTCTTGTTCCCCTTTGAGCTGATCAGCACCTTTTTCAGTGCACTGCTGCTGTTAACGGCTTTTTTTATCCTCTTCCGCACCTTCTCCAGGAATCTGGAGAAACGCCGGCGGGAAAATACCGTCTTTCTGAACTGGTGGATGCCCAAGCGCCACGCCTGGCGGGCCTGGCGCAGCCGCGTCCGGGACAAGGACCACAAATATTTCAAATGCCGCAGCTGCGGCGCCCGCTGCCGCGTCCCCAGGGGGAAGGGGCGCATTGAGATCACCTGTCCCCGGTGCCACAGCACAATCATCGGCCGCAGCTAGGGCATAGGATAGACCGGGAAGGAGGCGGTTGCCATGTGGGATCGCCTGAGCCGGCTGCTGTGCGTCAAAAGCATCGTCACGCTGGTTACGACAGGCGTGTTTGCCTATCTCTCGGTGAAGGGGGCCATCACCAGCCGGGAATTTATGACGGTTTTTACGGTGGTCATTGCCTTTTACTTCGGCACACAGTCACAAAAGGAATCCTGATACGGCCGGGCGGCGCGTGG
>CAJFPI010000136.1 GCA_904398675.1 uncultured Oscillospiraceae bacterium | reverse complement strand
GCCCACGGCCCGCCACAGGAAGGTGAGAATCTGGGCGGTGGTGCAGGTGGAGGCGGGGGAGAAGGTGGTGGCGCTGGTGCCGGTGGTAACGCCGTTTTCAACGGCCCACTGGATGGGGGCGTAGTAGTAGTCGCTCTCCGCTACGTCGGTAAACACCGGCGCGGCGGGGGTCTCAGGATCGGTAGGCGCGGCGTCGTCACCGAGGAGGATGAAGGTCTCCTGATCCTCATCAGGGGTCTCCCCGATGTGGTTTGTCACGCTGACCATGACCACATCGCCGTGGAACAGCTGCTCGGTGGTGATGGTGCCGTTGATCTCCCCCGCAGTGGCAAAAACAGGGGCATATCCATTTTCCGAGGCGGTATACTCGATGTAGGTGCCATACCCCTCAGAATAGGTAATGGTGCTGCCGGGCTGAACCAGGATCACTGCGGCGTCCTCCACGGTGTCGTTCTCATAACCCACATCGAAAATCTTCAGATCGCGGGTCTCCGTCCGGGCGGCGCTGAAGGACCATGTTTTCCCGGCGGCGTCATTCATGTTGTAGGCGCCGTAGCTCTCCGCGGCAAAGGCGGTGACGGACAGGAGGCTGACCAGCATGGCAGCCGCCAGAATGCGGGATATCCACTGTTTCATCGTTTTTCTTTCTTCCTTTCTTTTTATTCGCTATCTATCCCCCGGAAAACCGCACATGGCCGCGGCCTCCCGTTTGGACCTCATTAGGAGATGCTGGATCTTACTCCTGAGCCTCCGCCAGATCCCGGTAGAGGAAAGTGACGATCTGGCCCCGGGTGCAGGTAGAGTCGGGGGAGAAGGTGGTGTCGCTGGTACCGGTGGTGATGCCCTCGCTGACAGCCCAGGCCACAGCCTGTACGTAGTCCGCGTCGGCGGCCACGTCGGTGAAGTCGGCGGCCTCAGCCTCCGGCTCCTCCGCCAGTTTCCAGAGATAGGTCACAACCGCGCTGCGGGTGCAGGGGGCGTCGCCGTTAAAGGTTTCGCCGGACACCAGGCCTTGCTCATAGGCCCAAGCGGCGGCGTCAGCGTAGTAGACGTCCTCCGCCACATCGCTGAAGGGGTTCTCGCCGGCAGGGGCCGGGGAGCCCACGGCCCGCCACAGGAAGGTGAGAATCTGGGCGGTGGTGCAGGTGGAGGCGGGGGAGAAGGTGGTCTCGCTGGTGCCGGTGGTGACGCCGTTTTCAACGGCCCACTGGATGGGGGCGTAGTAGTAGTCGCTCTCCGCCACGTCGGTAAACACCGGGGCCGCCGGCTCTGTGGGCTCCTCCGGCTCCACAGGGGTGCCGGAACCCGCAGAGGCGAGGGTGGCGGGGAAGGCACCCTTCAGCAGGAGCGTACCGTTCACATCCTCAAAGGCGCCCGCACTGCCGTCCGCCATGGTGACGGTGTAGTCCCCTGTCAGCGCCCCGCTGAAATAGGCCATCTGGTCCACGCTGAGGGAGCCGCCGTTGAAGTGGATGGGCGCATCCGTATCCCAGGAGTAGCTGGGGGCGTAGCTGGGCTCGGTGCGGCCGATGTAGCGGACAAGACCGCCGTTGAGGACGAGGGCGTTGCCCCCGCCGTAGGGGGCATTGATCACCAGCGTGCCGCCATTCATGGTGACGGGGCCGGTGTAGGCCTCATAGTCGGAGTTGAGGGTCAGGGTGCCGGACTCCATGGTGAATGCTCCGGGGACGGTCAGGGGCTCGTTGGCGGTGATGGCCAGGGAGCCGCTGCCCGAGATGGTCAGGGAGCTGCCGGCATCGGCGCCTGCGTTCCCAAAGCGATAGAACCAGAGGGAACCGTCGATGGTGCTGGCGCCGTTCAGCACCACCTTGATGTCAAAGCCGCTCTCATAGTGGCCGTTAAACTGGACATGGCTGCCATGATAGTCGCTGAGGGTAAGCGTCTCGCTGGCGGCCGCCCAGCTCCAGCCGCTGCCGGAGGCGTCCGCAGACAAGGGGTAGCTGCTCTCGCTCCCGTCCGCCGCGGTGATGGTCAGATAGGCGTAGTCTCTCTCATCCCCCACATCCGCGAGGGCGGTGACAGACAGGGCCAAGCACAGTGCCAATGCCAGGGAAAGTGCGCGGAGTATGTGTTTTTTCATAGCTCTCATTTTCCTTCCTCTTTCATTTTGGGACAACTGCTCCGCCGAAAACACCAAAGCCGCAAAAATTTCGCCGTTGTTTTCGGCGGCGTCTCCATTGTAGCGGAATCCTGAAAAAAATTCAAGCTATTTGGCGGAAATACCCAAAATATATACGGCCTCTCCGCCTGTTTTGCACAAAACAAGCGGAGAGGCCGTTCAAGGGATGGCCTTACAGCGCTGCGAATACCGCGTCCGCGGCTTGGGCGGTGGCCTCCAGCTCCGCCTGGGTGTGGGCGGCAGAGACAAACATGGCCTCGAACTGGGCCGGGGCCAGGGCCACGCCCCGCTCCAGCATGCCCCGGAAGTACCGGGCGTACCGGCCCACGTCGCTGCCCTTGGCGTCAGTGAAGGTGGTCACCGCAGTGGGAACGAAGAAGGGGGAGAGGACGCTCTCCACCTGGTTGACCGTCACGCTGACGCCGTGCTTTTCCGCGCTGCGGCGCAGCTCGCCGGCAAGCCACGCGGCCTTTTGGCCGATATTGGCATAGACCTCCTGGTGGTCCCGGAGATAGGTGAGCTGGGCCAGGCCCGCGGCCATGGCCACAGGGTTTCCGCTGAGGGTGCCGGCCTGGTACACGGCGCCGCAGGGAGCCACCTGCTCCATAAGCGCCCGGCTGCCGCAGTAAGCCCCCACGGGCATGCCGCCGCCAATGATCTTGCCGAAGGTGACAAGATCCGCCTTCACATTGTAGTAGCCTTGGGCGCCGCCCAGGGCCAGGCGGAACCCGGTGATGACCTCGTCGAAGATCAGCAGGGCGCCGGACTTGTCGCAGAGCGCCCGCAGCCCCTCCAGAAAGCCGGGGGCGGGGCCCACCACGCCCATGTTGGCAGCCACCGGCTCCACAATGACGGCCGCCACCTGGCCGGGCCAGGCCTCCAGCAGCCGCTCCACGGAGGGCAAATCGTTGAACTGG
This sequence comes from uncultured Oscillospiraceae bacterium, assembly GCA_904398675.1. Taxonomy (GTDB): domain Bacteria; phylum Bacillota; class Clostridia; order Oscillospirales; family Oscillospiraceae; genus CAJFPI01. Next base: position 134 of record CAJFPI010000136.1, on the reverse strand, counting down.
GCGGTGAGGGTGTGCTTGACGATGTCCTCCGGCACGCCGGCGCTGCTGGGGTGGCCACCCGCCAGGGCGGAGGAGCCGGCGTTCACCAGCAGGCAGTCGCTGTGGCCGTGGTAACAGCCCTCAAACTTGATGAT
>CAJFPI010000135.1 GCA_904398675.1 uncultured Oscillospiraceae bacterium | reverse complement strand
TGTAGACGCTGGCGTCGTCGCTCTTGTCAAAGCCCACCAGCAGATTGGGGTCGTGGTGGGTCTTGATCCCCTCCAAAAGCTGGGCCAAGGTCCCGGCCCCCACCTTGGCGCCGCAGCCGGCGCACTTGGCCAGCTTGGTCAGTTTCACTTCATTTTCCATATCCTCTGCTCCTTCTCTCCTGTTTTGCCCCGCAGGGCAGGGGTTTTTCCAGATAGATCATGTCCCGCAGCAGCACCCCCTCCTCCACGATGGGGTGGTCGTAGTTCCGGGTGAAGAAGTCCGGCACCCGATGGGAGAACACAAAGCCGCAGGCGCGGTAAAATTGCAGCGTGCCCGGCGTTTCCCCGGTCCCCACCCGGAGGGCGCCCCCCGGGCAGCGGCGGCACACCGCATCCACCAGTTTCCTGCCGATCCCCTGCCGCCTCAAGTCCGGACGGACCGCCAGGTTCTTGATCTCCCAGAGATCCTCCCCCTCCCGGGTGACCACGCAGACCGCCGCGGCCCCCTCCCCGTCCTCCAGCGCATAGAGGGTCCCCCGATCCAGGTAGCGGTCGATCATGCTCTCCTGCTCGTCGCCCATTAGGAGGAGGGGGAGGTAGTCCCGTTTCCCCTCCTCCACGATTTTCAGCCGCATGGCCGCAGCGCGCCGGTGAGGTGCAGCAGGGCCTCCAGCACGCCGCCGCCCACCGCCAGGGCCTTGTCGCTGGCGCAGTAGCAGTGGTCGATGCTGCACCGGGGGTCCACGTCCCCGGACTTCATGCCCTTGTAGACCGGCGTCCCGTCGGGGAGGATGCCCCGGAGGACCCCGTCGATCTGGCAGATTACCGGCTGGCCCTCCACGGTCCCCGCCGCGTCGCCGGCCTTCACCTGGGCGCCGATCTCCAGCAGCTGCCGGAACACCCCCTCCGCCGGGGCGCGGAGCACCCGCTCGCCGGCGTAGCCGCCCACAAGGCCGGGGATGTTGGTGTTGGGGATGGCGCTGCCCTCCCAGATCACCCGGCCCAGATAGTGGCCCCGCATGGTCTCCACCACCGCGTGGCAGTCCACCCCAGCGGTAAAGCCTGGGCCCACGCCGATGACCGCCGGCGCCATATCCATGGTGGTGCCCAGGTTCCGCTTGGCCAGGATGGCGTCCACCACCGCGTCGGGCCGCAGCGTTTTGATGCAGGCCCCCGACGGGTCCACCAGCACGGGGATGACCCCCGCCTTCAGGCAGTCCCTCGCCTCCTCCAGGGGCACCCGCCGGGCGGTGACGCCCTCCACCTGGGTCTCCCCCTTGGCGATACACTCGGAAAAGGCCACTGTCCGCCGGATGGCGGTGGGCCGCTCCGTCTCGCACAGCACCAGCCGCACACCGCTGCGCCACAGCCGCAGGGCGATGCCGGAGGCGATGTCACCGCCTCCCCGAATCACAACCAGCATACTTCCATTCTCCTCTCTCCAGCGCCGCCAGCACCGCTTGACCCGGCAGCAGCGCCGCCAGCGTCTCCGCCGCCCGGGGCGCCGCGTCAGTTTGATTGATCAGGGGGATGCCCTCCAGTCCCTCCGCCCGGATGGCCGCCGCCACCCGCTCCGGCGTGGCCGCCTCCTCCGGGGAGGCCCCGGTGAGGCGGCAGAAGATCTCCGGCCGGTGGACCGCCTCGCCGATGGGCCGTCCCAGCCCCGAGGCCCCCACCACCAGCACCACCCGCCCCGTCTCCGGCGGGATCACCGGCTCGTAGGGGGCGTGGGCCTTCAGCGGCAGGTGCTTGGACCCGTCCGCCTCCAGCAGCAGACAGTCGCAGAGCTTTGCCAGCTCCCCCGGGCTTAGGCGCCCGGGGCCCAGCTTTCCCTCCGCCGCCGGGCTGCCCGCGCAGACGCAGTCCGTCTCCTTTAAGGCCCGCTCCAGCGCCGCCCCGCCGTCCGCCACCGGCAGGTGGTCTGGGGGGCGGATGTGGGTGGTGGTGGCGCAGATCACCTTCCGCCCCTGCCCCGCCAGCTCCCGGGCCAGCTGGTAGAGGGCGGTGGTCTTTCCGCCGCTTCCAATGATGGCCGTTACGCCGGGGCCTACCCCCAGCAGCTGTGCCAGCTCCATCCCCTCACCTCCGCCGTGATTTGTTTTATAGTATAATGCTTTTCCCCGCAAAAAGCAAGGGCTGTCCGGCAGCGGCTGCATGCAGCCGCTGCCGGACAGCCCGGGTCCGCTCCCGACTCCTCAGCGCAGCTCCCCCAGGTCGTAGGGGGTGGTCTGGTAGACGAAGTAGTTCAGCCAGTTGCTGTAGAGGAGGTTGGCGCAGGAGCGCCAGGTGACCAGGGGGGCCCTGGTGTCGTCGTCGTCGGGATAGTAATTTTTGGGGATCTCGATGGGCTTGCCCTGGCTCTTGTCCCGGAGGTACTCCGCCTCCAGGGTCCGGGCGTCGTACTCGCTGTGGCCGGTGATATAGATCTGCCGGCCGTTTTCCGTGCTCATGGCGTAGATCCCCGCCTCCGGCGAGGTGGAGAGGATCTTCAGCTCCTTCACCTTCTCCACGTCCTCCCGGCGGATGGTGGTGTGGCGGGAGTGGGGCACCATGAACACGTCGTCAAAGCCCCGGAAGA
>CAJFPI010000134.1 GCA_904398675.1 uncultured Oscillospiraceae bacterium | reverse complement strand
CCACGGGGAGGCGGGAGAGAACAGCGACATTCTCAGCCGCGCCTCGCTCAACTTCTCCGTGGCCCTCTACGACTGCGGGAGCGACACCCTCTACTTCGCCACGCTGGACACATGATACGCGCCCGGGGGAGGCCAATGCCTCCGCCGGGCGCTGAGAGGATGGATGCACGGTTTTCTGTGCAATTTTTTTAGAGCATGAGGGGATAAGAGGATCAGAATGAACAAAAGAGTGATTGGAAAACTGCTGGCAATCGCAAGTGTCTGCCTGCTGCTGTCTGCTGCAATCTGTACCTGCCTGTGCCTTTTTTCCCACGAGAAAAACAGCATGTATCTGGGGATTGCATTAGGCAGCCTTATTGCATCCAGCATACTCAACATCATGAGAAGGCAGGCTTTGAAGTAGCTGAAACCTTCCTTTGATGCAGGGCTTTGTTTCGGCAGAAAACGGAACAGATCAGCTAAGGGGCAGCTGTTTTCTTAAAGAAGACAGCCGCCCCGTTCTTTTGTCCGTAAATAGGAAACAACCGGACGTGATAAAGCCAGAGGAAAGGCCGGCAGAGTTGCGATAAAACGGTCAGCGTCTCCGCCATTTTGACAAAAATGTTCAAACTTTCTTGAAAAAAGCCCCTTATTTTGTCCTCTGCCCGAATTGTGCTCCCTCCGCAAATGTGCTATGATGGGGTGCAAACTGTGTGAGGGAGGGAGACTTATGGCGTTTTTCTTCTATGTGGCAGAGCTGATCGGCACTGCCGCCTTCGCCCTCTCCGGGGCGCTGGTGGCCATCCATAAGCGGCTGGACCTCTTTGGCGTGCTGCTGCTCAGCGTCATCACCGCCCTGGGCGGCGGCACCATTCGGGATGTGCTCCTGGGCCGCACGCCGCCCAGGATGTTCTATAACGGGGAATATGTCCTCCTGGCGGTGCTGGTGGCCCTGGTGATGTTTTTCCTGGCCCGGCTGTCCCACGGGCGCTACACCCGGTTTTCCCACTGGATGGACATTCTCTTCGTCCTGTGCGACTCCATCGGCCTTGGAATCTTTGCCGTCACCGGCACCCAGGCTGTGATCTCCTCGGGCTACGGGGACAACGCCTTCCTCTGCGTCTTTATGGGCATGACCACCGGCGCGGGGGGCGGCATCCTCCGGGATATCATGTGCGGGGACATCCCCTTTGTCCTCCGCAAGCACATCTACGCCGTGGCCGCCATCCTGGGCAGCCTCACCTTCTACCTCCCCCTTCAAGCGGGGCTTGACAGCACGGCGGCCACCCTGGCCGGCGTGGCGGTGACGGTGGCGCTGCGGATGCTGGCCCGGCACTACCGCTGGAACCTGCCCCGGGCGGAGGATGAGGAGGGATCGGCGACATGACGGAGCGGAGCTGGCCTGTCCGGCGCCTCAGCTGTGACTTCTGTGTAGGGAAGAACCACTGCGATCAGTGCAGCCGGGAGGTAACGGAGCGGCTGCTGCGCTGCCCCGGCGTGGAGGCGGTCCGGCTGGACCTGAAAGAGGGCACGGTCTGGATGCAGGGCCGGGATGAGGACGCCCTCCTGGACGCCCTGGACGAGGCGGGGCTTATGGCCGGCTGAGGCGTTTCGGGATATGGACGGTCACGGTGATGGATTCCTCCGTCTCCTCCCGGTCCACCTTGGCGTTCACCCCGGCCTGCTGCATGATCTGGACGCTGCGGCGGATGCTGTTGAGGAAGAGGCGCACGTCCTTGATGACGTACCCGGGGCGGCGCGGCGGCGGCGTGGTCTGTTTGGCCTGGAGAAGGGTCTCCACATACTCCTCCGTCTGAGCCACGTTGAGGTGGTGCTCCCCGATGTGGCGGAGGGCCGCCAGCCGTTCCTCCTCCTCTGTCAGGCGCAGAAGGGTCCTGGCGTGGCGCTCGGTGAGCTGGTACTCCCGCAGTAGGGCCACGCATTTCTCCGACAGGCGGAGGAGCCGCAGCTTGTTGGCCACGGCGGACTGGGATTTCCCCAGCTTGGCGGCCACCTCCTCCTGGGAGAGGTGGTAGGCCGAGGCCAGCTTGGAGATGGCCTCGGCCTCCTCCATATAGTGCAGGTCGCTGCGCTGCAGATTTTCGATGAGGGCCAGGAGGGCGCTCTCCTCCTCGTCCACATCCACCAGCACGCAGGGCACCCGGTCAAGCCCGGCCATCCCCGCGGCCCGCAGCCGCCGCTCCCCCGCCACTAAGATGTAGCTGTACTGCCCCCGCTGGACGGTGAGGGGCTGGAGGATGCCGTGGGCGCGGATGGACTCCGCCAGCTCCCGCAGCCCATCCGGATCAAAATAGCGCCGGGGCTGGGCGGGGTTGGGGGCGATGTGGTTGAGTGGGATGTATCGGATCTTTTTCGACGCCAATTTTACCGATTCCATAGACATTTCCTCCTATTTTCTTTTGTTTTGCCTATAGAATAGCAGATAAAACCGGCGAAAAGGCGGGAAGGCCGTCTCTTTCCCCTGCCGGAGGAAAAAATTGGAGGGCGCCCCGCCCAGCGGGGCGCCCTCCGTTTAAATGGATTGGGGCCGATATTCTGTCTATTCCTCCGCGTCCAGCCGCGTGCAGGCGATGTACCGGAAGGGAGCCCCCTCCTCCCCGGTAAGGCGGAAGGTCACCGTCATCCGGGAGGAGACCGGCAGGCTCTCCCGGACGGTTTCATCCAGATAGGCCCCCAGCAGAGCCCCCTGCTTGTACACCGGCCACCGGCCGCCGCCGGCTGCCAGAATAGCCTCCATCAGCGGGCTGAGATCACTTTCCCCAGGGAAGTCCCACTCCCAGAAACGATAGCCCACAAGCTCCATGGTGTAGACACTGCCCCCATGGCAGGTCAGGGAGGCCGGCAGGAGAAGATCCCCGGCAATATCCCCCCAGCCGGTGGAGGTATAGACGCCGTCGGCATAGGTGAAGTAGCCGGAGTCCTGATGCGTATAGGCCGCATCCTCAAAGTAACGGGCCGCCGTGACGTCAAATGCCTGGGCGGTCATGGTGCTGTAGCCTGACGGGTCCTTCCCCGTCTCTTCGCACATCATGAAAATGTACAGGGACAGCTCCTCCCAGTCTGGCGGACTCTCCGGGGAGAAGGCAGGCAGCAGGGACCACTCATACAGCCGCCGGCCGCCCTGCTGCTGATAGTCAAACACCGCCCGGATCAGCTCCTCATCCGCCGCCGCTGTCCCGGTGCGTCGGGCGAGGAGCGCCGCCAGAGCATCCAGGTCTTCCGACGGCTCATAGACATCCCATGGGGAGAGCGGGAACGTTTCCACCGCCTGGAACCGGTATTCTCCGTCTTGCATCAGGATCTCAAAGGAGAGCTGATAGCCTGCGGCCGCCCCCGCCGCCGTCTCCCCGGAGGGGGCTACAATAACGGGAAGCATGCAGACGCCATCCAGAGCCAGGCTTGAAGAGCCGAAGGTCAGATCATAATAAAAGTCTCCGGCAAGGGGGGTAAAGGAATAGGTGTCCGTATCAGGGTCATAGGCGTCGATGCCGGTATGGTCCACGGTGGTGGGAAACTTCTCTGTAAGGTAGCCGTCCACCAGTCCGGCAGGGACATCAGAGAAAGTATTGGTCTCAGCATCCAGGTAAGGGTACAGCTCCCGCCGCACGGTGAAAAAGGGGACCGGGATCTGGTAGACATCCCCCTCCCGCCACGCCTCCGGCAGATCCTCCTCTGTAAGGATCCCCCGCTCCACCAGCTCCTCCGCCGTCCCCTCCGGCAGATGGTAGACCCCGGACCGATCATCCCGGCAGGCCGCCAGCTCCGGCAGGCTGTAGAGCGCCTCCTGGTCCAGCCGGTAGACGCCGGCGCAGAGGAAGTAGGGGAACACATCGGCGAAGGCCACTGTCTCCCCCTGGCGGAAGGACAGGGAATCCCCAAAGGCAAAGGCGTACGCCTCTGCAATCTCCCGGCAGGCGTCGTCCACCGCCTCGATTTGGTCCAAAAGCACGGCTTCCTGGGCAGCAGGGTCATTCTGAATCGGCGTCTGGTCAGGCGGCTGATCGCTGGGCAGCGGGGAGCGCGAACAGCCAGCCAATATGAGGGACAGCAGCATGACAGCGAGCAGTCGTCTCATGGGAAACCTCCTCTCCAAAGCGTTCTTTACCTCTTCAGACGAAACACTCCTGAAAAAGTTCCAAAGGAGACGATTTGCGTGCAAATCGTCTCCTTTGTCGTTGATCGGATTGGCCTCACCCCATCCGCCGCAGCTTGCCCAGCAGCTGCTGGAAGGACTGGGGCAGGGGGCAGGTGAGGGTGATCTCCTCCCCGGTGCGGGGATGGCGGAAGGTAAGGGCGGCGGCGTGGAGGCACTGCCCCGGCATGTCCGCCGCCGGCTTTGCGCCGTAGACCGTGTCGCCGTAGAGGGGGTGGCCGATGGAGGCCATATGGACCCGGATCTGGTGGGTGCGGCCGGTCTCCAGGCGGCAGCGGATGTGGGTATAGCCGCTGTAGCGGCCCAGCACCTCCCAGTGGGTCACCGCCCGCCGCCCCCCCTCCACAATGGCCATGCGCTTGCGGTCCGTGGGGTGGCGGGCAATGGGGGCGTCCACGGTCCCCCTGTCCTCCCGAAAGCGGCCCTGGGCCACCGCCTCATAGGTCCGGCACAGGCTGTGGTCCTGAAGCTGGGCGGAGAGGGCGAGGTGGGCCGCGTCATTTTTCGCCGCAATAATGAGGCCGCTGGTGTCCCGGTCAATGCGGTGGACGATGCCGGGGCGCAGGGCGCCGCCCACACCGCTGAGGCTCGCCCCGCAGTGGAAGAGCAGGGCGTTGACCAGCGTGCCGTCCGGGTGGCCCGGGGCGGGGTGGACCACCATGCCCACGGGCTTGTTCACCACGATCACATCCTCGTCCTCGTAGACCACGTCCAGCGGGATGGCCTGGGGCACCGCCTCCGCCGGCTCCGGCTCCGGCAGCGTCACCTGGATCTCCTCCCCGCCGGCGAGCCTGGCGCTCTTCGCGGGAACAACGCCGCCGCAGAGGACCTGCCCCTCGGCAATGAGCCGCTGGGCCGCCGAGCGGGTCAGCCCCTCCACCGCCTGGGCGAGGTAGGCGTCCAGCCGCAGCCCTGCGTCCTCACTGGCCGCTGTCAGACGGAGAGTCTCCATTCCCTGCCTCCTCCCCCTTCCGGGGCGCGTCGGTCTTGTCGTAGATGAAGAGGTAGTACACCGCCCCCAGGATCATCCCGGCCACGATGCACATGTCCGCAATGTTGAACACCGGGAAGGTGATAAACTGGAAATTGAACATATCCACCACATAGCCCAGGCGCAGCCGGTCCACCAGGTTGCCGAGCCCCCCCGCCAGAATCAGCGTGCAGGCCCAGAGCCCCAGGGGGTGGCGCACGATCCGCCGGGCCAGCAGCACCGCCACCGCCGCGATGATCAGCGCCGTAAGCAGGCTTAAAAGCCAGGTGTGCTCGCTGAGCACCGACCAGCCTCCCCCCGTGTTCTGTACATACTTCAGTTCCACAAAGCCCGGCAGAAACGGCCGCGTCTCAAAGAGGGCAAAATTCCCGGACACCCACAGCTTGAGGGCCTGGTCCCCCAGAAACAGCAGCACCGCCGCAGCCACATACACCATAGTTTTTCTCCTTGCCGAAAAAATTGGGAGGCCGGACCGACCGGCCTCCCCCGCAGTATAGCACAGTTTTTCCCAAAAGGCAATCAGCCCAGGGAGGCGATATACCGCTCGGCCTGGGTGGCGGCCACCGCCCCGTCGGATACGGCGGTGACGATCTGCCGCAGGAGCTTGGTCCGGGTGTCCCCGGCGCAGAAGATCCCCGGCACATTGGTCTTGCAGGCCTCGTCGGAGACGATATAGCCATATTCGTCCAGCGCCACCAGAGGGGCAAACCGTGCGTTGTCCGGGGCCAGCCCGATGGCGACAAAAATACCGGACACCGGGAGGCTCCCCTTCTCCTCCCCATCAGGCCCGCACAGGGTCAGGGAGCGGACCATCTCCTCCCCCTCGATGGCCGCCACCCGGGTCAGGGGCAGCATGCGGAGATTGGCCCGGCTCTGGGCGGTCTCCACCAGGCGGCGCTGGGCGGTGGGCGCCTGGCGGCGGAAGAGGAGGGTGACGCTACGGCAGATGCCGGAGAGGTAGATGGCGTCCTCCAGGGCGGTGTTGCCCCCGCCCATCACCGCCACGTCCTTCCCCCGGAAAAAGGCCCCGTCGCAGGTGGCGCAGTAGCTGACGCCCCGGCCCAGGAAGGTGTCCTCCCCGGGGCAGCCCAGTTTCCGCCGCCGGGCCCCGTTGGCAATCACCACCGCCCGGCAGGAATAGCTGCCGGCGCTGGTCACAACGGTCTTTTCCGCCCCATGGTCCTCCAGTCCCAGCACCTGCTCGTAGCGGATGGGGACGTCCATGCCCTGTACCTGCTGGGCCATGTCAAAGGCCAGTTTCCACCCCATGGTGTGGGGCACGGCCGGATAGTTCTCCACCTCCGCCGACACCGCCACCTGCCCCCCCAGCTGTCCCTCCTCCAGCACCAAAAGCCGAAGACCCGCCCGGATGGCGTAGATGGCCGCGGTCAGCCCCGCGGGTCCTCCGCCGATGATCACGATATCATACATCTTTCCTGCTCCTTTCCCCAGAGAGCGGCAGTCGCCCGCCGCCTTGTTCCATTGTATTATCCCCCATCCCTTCTCTTCTGTCAATTTACAGTTTGTTTCTTGATTCCCGTATTCTTTCTTGTATAATAGAGCATATTACATGGCAGTATGGATCCATCTCCGGCCCGTGGCGGCAGCACCCGCCGCCTTTGCCGGAGGCACAAGACTTGAGGGGAGGCAATTTAATGTCGGTAACAGAAGTCAATGATACGAATTTTATCGGCGAGGTGGAAAACAGCGAGCTGCCGGTCCTGCTGGATTTCTACGCCACCTGGTGCGGCCCCTGCCAGCTGCTCTCGCCCACAGTGGAAATCGTGGCAGCGGAGGGCGCCGGGCGGTTCAAGGTGTGTAAGGCGGATGTGGACCAGACGCCGAACCTGGTCCAGCGGTTCCGGATCATGAGCGTCCCCACCCTGGTCATCTTTCACCAGGGGCGGGAGGCGGACCGTCTGGTGGGCGGGCAGAGCCGGGAACAGATTCTGGCCGCTATGGAGCGGGCGGCAGCCCAGTAAAGAAACTTCATGCGCCACGGGCGCACCACGAACGCAGGCAAAGGCCCGGGCGCATGAAGTTGTTGCGCATGCGGGCCGTCCCGGCCCACGCGCTTGGATTTCATGGCCGTGCCGCTGAAATCGGCACATGGCCCTTTTGCTTTGCTTTTGCATAGTCAAGACCACGCGTGAAACGCGTGGCTTGAACAAGCCCTAAAAGGGCATAGTGCGGCCAGCGCCTAAAAGACGCTGGCTTTCACT
>CAJFPI010000133.1 GCA_904398675.1 uncultured Oscillospiraceae bacterium | reverse complement strand
TTGGTTTGAACAGGGTACATCGAACGCAAGGTGTATCATAATACAGTTTCACCGCCCTGCAGAGTTAAAGCTCAAACGAATGTGCAGTAGTATTGTATTTTACTCCCGTATGTTCACCGGACATACGGGATTTTTTGTTTTGAAAAGAGGTGTGCATCGTGGACCACAGTCAAAGCCAGAAATCTTTCCAAAAGCGGCGGCCGCAAGGCGGCTGTGGGCATGTGCGCCCATAGCGGGTTCCATCGTATTTAACGGCCATCGTTTTTGGGGAGCTGCCCTGAAAACGGTGGCCCTTTTATGCCCTTTTTTGGAAAGCAGCGCCTTTGAGGCGATGAGATAGATCATTTTGAGACAAGCGAGGTGAAAGGAATGGACGTGGGAAGCAGTATCAGTGCAAGTTCTGTCGGACGAAGTAGGATCGCTGTCAGGAGGGACCTGTGGCTTTGCCGTCTGTTCCTTTCTGATAGGCAGTCGCTGACAATACCATAACAGAAATCGATCCTTCTTCCCTGCACTGTACCCCTTCCAAATCGCATGGCGAAATCTTTATCATTGGAGGTACAGAATCATGAAGAAGACTACAAAGAGAATCACCACCGCGCGCCTGACGGAGCGCATGGTGCGCGCTGACGCTATCCGGGAGCGCCTGTATTGGGCGGCCGCTCACACGGAGACGGAAATCCTGAAACAGTACGGCACGCCCAGAGATGGTCTGACCCCGGAGCTGGCGGACCAGTCCCGGGAGACCTACGGGACCAACATCCTCACCTATGGGAAGCGGGAACCCATGGTGAAACGGTTGTTCACCGCCTTTATCAATCCCTTCACAGTGATCCTGCTGGGCCTGGCGGTGATCTCCGCATTCACCGACATTTTGCTTGCCGGGCCGGGCGACGCCAATTACGCCACAGTCATGATTGTGGCTGCCATGGTCGTGATCTCCGGAACGCTCCGCTTTGTGCAGGAGACGCGCAGCGGGAATGTGGCGGAGAAACTGATCGGCATGCTCCACACCACAGCCTGCGTGGAGCGGGCGGGGGAAAAGGCGGAGATCCCCATGGACGAGATCGCGGTGGGGGACCTGGTGTATCTCTCCGCCGGGGATATGATCCCGGCGGACCTGCGGGTCCTCAGCGCAAAGGATCTGTTCATCAGCCAGTCTGCACTTACCGGTGAGAGCGAGACGGTGGAAAAGCTGGCCGCTCCCGTCCAGCGGCAGGACTCCCTGACTGGCATGGAAAACCTGGCCTTTATGGGCAGCAACGTGGTCAGCGGCAGCGCAAAGGCCATCGTGCTGGCTGTGGGCAATGATACGATGCTGGGCGTCATGGCCAAGGACCTGAACGCTAAGCCTCCCAGGACCACCTTCGAAAAGGGAGTCAACGCCGTCTCCTGGGTGCTGATCCGCTTTATGCTGGTGATGGTGCCGGTGGTGCTGTTCATCAACGGCTTTACCAAGGGGGACTGGGTGCAGGCGGCACTGTTCGCCATCTCCGTGGCAGTGGGCCTGACCCCGGAGATGCTGCCCATGATCGTCACCGCCTCCCTGGCCAAAGGGGCTATGGCCATGAGCCGGCAGAAGGTCATTATCAAGAATCTGAACTCCATCCAGAACCTGGGTTCCATGGACATCCTGTGCACCGACAAGACCGGCACCCTAACCCAGGACAAGGTGGTGCTGGAATACCATCTGAATATCGACGGCGAGGAGGATGACCGCGTCCTGCGCCATGCGTTCCTGAATAGTTACTTCCAGACGGGGCTGAAAAACCTCATTGATCTGGCAGTCATCGCCAGACAGCAGGATGTGGGTGACGGGGACATGGCGGAGCGCTATACCAAGGTGGACGAGATCCCATTCGACTTTGTGCGCCGCCGGATGAGCGTGGTGGTCCAGGACCGGGAGGGCAAGACCCAGCTGGTCACCAAGGGCGCTGTGGAGGAAATGCTCAAATGCTGCGCCTGGGCTGAGTGCGGCGGGGAGGTACGGCCGCTGACGGATGCAGTGAGCCGGCAGGTCCTGGCCAAAGCAGACGAGCTGAACGAGAATGGCATGCGGGTCATCGCCGTGGCCCAGAAGACCAACCCTGCCCCGGCCGGCCGGTTCTCGGTGGCGGACGAGACCGACATGGTGCTGATCGGCTTTCTGGCCTTCCTGGACCCGCCCAAAGAGACCACCCAAGCGGCCATCCAGGCGCTGACGGAGTACGGCGTCCAGGTAAAAATTCTGACTGGGGACAACGAGAAGGTTACCCGCACGATCTGCAGGCAGGTAGGCCTGGATGCGGACCGGATCCTTCTGGGCTCTGACCTGGAGGACCTCAATGACCAGGAGCTGGGGAAACTGGCGGAGGCCGTCACGGTGTTTGCAAAGCTCTCGCCGGAGCAGAAGGCCCGTGTCGTCCGCGTGCTGCAGGCCGACGGACACAGCGTGGGATACATGGGCGACGGAATCAACGATGCAGCCGCCATGAAGACTGCAGATGTGGGGATCTCCGTGGACACCGCAGTGGACATCGCCAAGGAGACAGCCTCGATGGTCCTGTTGGAGAAGGACCTGATGGTGCTGGAACAGGGTGTCATGGAAGGCAGAAAAACTTATGCCAACATGATCAAATACATCAAAATCACCGCCTCCTCCAACTTCGGCAATATGTTTTCCGTGCTGGCGGCCAGCGCATTCCTGCCGTTCATGCCCATGGCGTCGCTGCACCTCATCCTTCTGAATCTGATTTATGATATTTCATGCACAGCCATGTCCTGGGACAATGTGGACGCCGACTGCCTGAAGGCGCCGCGGAAATGGGATGCCTCCGGCATCAGCAGGTTTATGCTGTGGATTGGGCCCACCAGCTCCCTATTTGACATTGCCACCTATCTTCTGATGTATTTTGTGATCTGTCCCATGGCAACAGGCGGAAGGCTGTTTACACAGGTGGCCGATCCGGCTGTGCAGGCGCTGTATGTTGCGCTGTTTCAGACCGGATGGTTCGTGGAATCCATGTGGAGCCAGACGCTGGTCATCCATATGCTCCGCACGTCACGGCTGCCCTTTGTGCAGAGCCGGGCCTCTGTACCTGTGCTGCTGCTTTCATTTGCCGGGATCAGCGCGGTCACCATCATCCCCTTTACCCCGCTGGGGGCCGCGCTGGGGCTGACGGCGCTCCCGCCGGTTTATTTCCTGTGGCTGGCCGTGTTTGTGATCGGCTATATGGTTCTGGCTACCGTCACAAAAAGAAACTTTATCTGCAGATATCAGGAGCTGTTGTAAAACCAGACAGGAAATGCCCTTATGTAAAACAGCAGGAGCCGGCGCCCACAAGCCCTGTGGGCGCCGACTCCTGCTGTATGGAGGGTTGGCTGCCGAAACATTTACCCTGCTGCTGCAGCGGCAACGGCGGCAAGGGTCTCCTGGAGTTCCCCATCGGTGGTGAAGGGGCCGGGGCTGAACCGCACGGTCCCCTGAGGAAAGGTATCCAGAGCCCGGTGGGCGGCAGGGGCGCAGTGGAGGCCGCAGCGGGTAAGGACGCCGTAGTTCTGCTCCAGGTCAAAGGCGGCCTCGGCGTTGTCCCGGCGGAGGAAATCCAAGGAGAAGACAGCGGCCCGATTCCGGCTTTCCCAGCTGCCCGCCAGGCGGATCTGGGGAATCTCCCGCAGCCCGGAAAGAAACCGCGCGCACATCTCCTCCTCCCGGGCGTGAATGGCATCCACCCCCTGCTCCTCGATCCACCGCAGGGCCGCCTCCAGCCCGTAGATGCCGGGGAGGTTGGGGGTGCCTGGCTCAAATTTGTCGGGCATGTAGTCCGGCTGCTCCTCCCGGTCGGAGGCGGAGCCGGTGCCGCCGGTGATCACCGGCTGGAGGGACTTGGCAAATTCCGGCGAGAGCAGCAGCACCCCAATGCCGGAGGGGCCCAGCAGCCCCTTGTGTCCCGGGGCGGCCAGGGCGGAGAGGCCCCAGCCGGTAAAATCAATGGGGATGTGCCCTGCAGTCTGGGCGGCGTCCAGCACCAGGGGGACGCCGCGCGCCCGGCAAAGCCGGCCCAAGGCCGCCGCATCCTGCACAGTGCCGCTGACGTTGGAGCCGTGGGCGATGAGGACAAGCCGGGTGTTGGGAGGGAACAGGGAATCCGCTGCCTCCAGCCGCAGCCGCCCTGTCTCGTCGCAGGGGATGCGGTCAAAGGTGACGCCCATAGCTGCCAGCCGGTGGAGGGGCCGCATTACAGCGTTGTGCTCCACGGCGCTGACCAGGCAGTGGTCCCCCGGCCCCAGGGCTCCCAGCAGAACCATGTTCAGCCCCCAGGTATCCCCGGGGGTCAGGATGCAGTGGGTGGGATCGCCGTGGCCCAGCAGGCGGCACAGACGCTGCCGCAGCTGCAGCGTCACCAGCCCCGCCTCCTGGGCGCTCTGGTAGACGCCCCGGTTGATGGAGGCGCCCACCTCATTGAGATAATATGCCATAGCCTCCGCCACGGCTGGGGGCTTGGGAAAGCTGGTGGCGGCGTTGTCCATATAGATCATAGCGGATGTGTCCCCCTGTCGTTTGCTTTTTCCGTGTTTCAACAGTATACCATACCCATATCTGCCGTACAAGCGCAGTGCCAGCCTCTATATAATCGTAAAAATCGATAATTAGGGAGATGTTCATAGGAAAAGGCGATGAAAAGGATCCTTTGCTTGTATTTTATGGGAAATAACGCTATACTGAAACCAGAATAGTGGATGGCAGCTTGCGGAATGGAAAAGTCCGCAGATTTTTTTGCCCAATGCTATTAAAAAGAGAATCAAGAGAGGAGAAATCAATATGGAGAAAGAATCTTTCTTCAAACGGTACGGCCTGCTTATCATCACAGGAGTCGTGGTGGGGGCGGCGGCCGTGCTGCTGACCAAATTCGGCAACCCCGCCAACATGGGGTTCTGCATCGCCTGTTTCCTGCGGGACATCGCCGGTGCGCTGAACTTCCAGCGGGCGGGCTTTGACGCTGAGGTGGGTACGGGCATCGTGCAGTACATCCGTCCGGAGATTATTGGTCTGGTGCTGGGGGCCACGCTGCTGGCTGTGATCCGGAAGGAGTTTCGTCCCAAGGGCGGCTCTTCCCCCATGGTGCGCTTTATCATCGCGGTGTTCGTGATGATCGGCGCACTGGTGTTCCTGGGCTGCCCGCTGCGCATGGTCATCCGCATCGGCGGCGGTGATCTCAACGCGGTGGTGGGCCTTGTGGGCTTTGTCATCGGCATCCTCATCGGCATCGTGTTCCTCAAGCGGGGATTCAGCCTGCGCCGGGCCTATCACCAGTCCATGGCTGAGGGCCTCGCCTTCCCGGTTTTGATGGTGGCTCTCCTGGTGCTGGCGATTGTGGGACCCAGCTTTATCATTTCCAGCGTCAGCGGCCCCGGCTCCCAGCACGCGCCGCTGCTGCTGGCCCTGATCGTGGCGGCGGTGGTGGGCGTTCTGGCCCAGCGCTCCCGCCTGTGCATGGTGGGCGGCATCCGGGATGCGGTGCTCTTCAAGGACTTCCGACTGATTTCCGCCTTTATCGCCATCATTGTGACGGTGATGGTGGGCAATCTCCTGGTGGGCAACGGCCTCTCCTTCTCCTTTGTGGATCAGCCTATCGCTCACAATGAGGCGCTGTGGAACCTTTTGGGTATGGTGCTGGTGGGCTGGGGCTCTGTGCTGCTGGGCGGCTGCCCCCTGCGCCAGCTGATTCTGGCCGGCGAGGGCAATACCGATTCCGCTGTGACGGTCACCGGCTTTGTCGTGGGCGCCGCGGTGGCTCACAACTTCGGCCTGGCCTCCTCTGCCACCGGCATCGGTACCGGACCTGTGGCCCTGGCGGTCATCGGCGGCTTTGTTGTCCTGGCTGTGATCTCGGTTGCGAATATGGCGAAAATGGAGGGTTAAGTAATGGTTGATGCAAGAGGATATTCCTGCCCCACCCCCGTGGTGATGGTGCAGAAGGCCATCAAGGAGCAAAATCCTGCCACCCTGGAGGTGGCGGTGGATAACCAGTGCTCTGTGGAGAACGTGAAACGCTTTGCCCAGAACGCCGGTTATCAGGTAAAGGTCTCCGATTTTGAGGGGGACTTCAAGCTGGTGCTGACAAAATGAATTTTGTAGCCACCTTTCACACCCATCTGGCCGCCATGCTCACCTGCAGCACGCTGCAGAAGGCTGGAGTCACGGCAAAGCTGGCGCCGGTACCCCGGCGGCTCAGCTCCTCCTGCGGCACCTGCGTCTTTTATGGCGGGGATGAACCCCATCTGGAGGCTATGGACCGGGATGTGGAGGCTGTTTACCGCCGGGAGGGGGAGGGCTATGCCTGCCTCTACCGGGGAGAGGACTAAAAAGGGGAGTGCCTGCAGCTGCAGGCACTCCCCTTTTGCCGGAAAACTTTTAAAAAGGATGCCTGTGCTGCCGCCCGGCGCCTTTCGTAAATGATCGCCGTGTGGGAGGGGAGGGGCTGCACAAGGCAGTAGAATGGGCAGGATTTTGCGTTTCAAGCCCAGTTGTACATGCTGCAGCGATTACAGGAGGGAGCGCATCACGCCGGAGCGCTCCCTCCTGTAGTTTGCAGGGCACTGCATCAAAGCAGCCGGCGCAAATCATTGCTCTCCAATGCCGCCACATCCTCCAGCGGGATACGCGTGCCATCCAGCAGAATCAGCGTCCGCTCCATCGGGTCGATCTTCTTCAGCCTCCCGGTGGCAGTGACATACGCCCCGCCGTCCTTCCGTTCATCCGGCTGAAACCAGGTGACCGTGACCTCCGGCTGTTCCGCAAGATGCTCCAGCAGGACTGCCTGTTTCCGGTCCAGCTCTGCCTTGGTATCCTCGTCCAGCTCCACCCGCTGATCCGTCAATCTCGCTGTTTCTGCGATGGCGGCGGCATGGCCGCTCAGAGCGGCGAAGGGGCTGAAAATGGCGGCGCGCTCTGAGAGGGGCATCCGTGGGTGCCTGGCGGAAGTGGGGTGGGGGAGATGGATCATATCGTCGTATAGCATGGTTCAGTCCCTCCTTTATACCGTTTCCTGCTGGCGCGCAAAATAATGCTGCTGGGCATAGGAAAAATGCCGCCGAAACTGTTCTGCGGCCTGCCGGCTGACCTTCAAAAAGGGCAGGAGCATGCCAAAGGCGTGGAACAGCCCCGGGTAGACGTCCACCTCCGCCGCCACGCCGGCCTCCCTCAGCCGTTCCACATAGGTGAGGGTCTCCGCGTAGAAGGGCTCCGCGGTGCAGACAAAGGTATAGGCCGGCGGAAGGCCGGCATAGTCCTGCCGCCGGGCAGGGGAGGCATAGCACGGGATGTCCTGCGGGGGGAGGAAACGCAGGTACCTGGCCCAGCCATAGTGATTGCGCCTGGTGTTCCACACCGGGGCATGGTTATCCCGGGAGGTCTCGGTATCCTCGCTGTCCAGCAGGGGGTAGAGGGGCAGGTGATAGGCGATCCTCACCCCGCCGCAGTCCTTTTCATACATGCACAGGGCGGCCGCCAGACCTCCCCCCGCGCTTTCTCCCCCGACCATGATCTGATCGCTGCGGACGCCCAGCTCCTCGGCGTGTTCTTTCAGATAGAGCAGGGCATAATGGCAGTCCATCAGTGCAGCAGGGTAGGGGGCCTGTCCGGCCAGGCGGTATTCCGGGGAAACCACAACAGCGCCGCACTGTTTCACCAGATCCTTTGCCCGGGACATGTAGACCATCTCCGCCATTCCTGTGACATATCCGCCGCCGTGGATCCAAAGGACCCCGGTTCGATTTTTGCCCGGGCCTCCTGTGGGAGTGAGGATGAGCAGTTTCATCATTGTCTCATCTCCTGCCGGAATCATGACCTTTTTTTGCTTGATACCGCATGTCTCGCCTCCGCTGTGTCCCGCGCTCATTCGTGGTGTCCTCCTATGGTCTGATTGCGCTCCCGCGCTGTCGCACCCTCCTCCAGGTTCATCCCCTTGAGGATGGCATTCTTGCCATATTTCTTCTTGATGCCCAGCATGGCCTCCTGAATCTTCCGCTCCCTGGCCTGGGTCTCTTTGTCCGCCTGCTCCTGTCTTTCCTTGGCGGCGTAGTCCGTGAACAGATCCAGCTGCTCCGATCCCTGCTCCGCCAGGACGCTGTTCTCACCCAGCAGCTTGTTGGCGCTGATGCTCAGCCGGCGGATCAGCAGCTGGGGGTCCACAATCCTGTCATAGAGGGACATTGCCGCCTGCTGCAGGGTACTGGCCGACGAGGTGTAGGGAAAGTTCTCCGTCCCAACGGCGTGCTTGGGGATCTTACGCCCATAGTGGTCTGTGGCAACCGGCCCCTTGTACCGGGCAGCGCGGCTGGGATCGTCCAGGTTTTCCCGGTCATAGCCCACAGTGAGGACCAGCTGGTTGGTCACCAGCCCCTTGTCCACCAGCTCCAGGGCCAAATTGTCAGCCATCTCCCGCACCACCAGCTTTGCCTTTTGGAAATCATAGGGGCACTGGAGCACCTGGCCGGAGACGATGCACTTGTTTTCCGGCTTGTATGCCTTGATATCGGCGATGGTGCAGGGCTCCCAGCCCCAGGCGTGGTCAATGAGGATTTCCGCGTTGACGCCGAACAGCTTGTAGAGCAGCTCCTCATTGTGGTAATCTGTTGGCTTTCCAATGGAGCACCGGGCCACGTCCCCCATGGTGTACAGCCCGTGGGCCTCCAGCCTGCTGGCATATCCCTTGCCCACCCGCCAGAAGTCGGTGAGAGGGCGGTGAGACCAGAGGGCGCGGCGGTAGGACATCTCATCCAGATGGGCGATACGGACGCCGAGCCCGTCGGCGGCGACGTGCTTGGCCACAATATCCATGGCAACCTTGGCCAGATACAGGTTGGTGCCCATCCCCGCCGCCGCAGTGATGCCGGTGGTCTTTAAAATGTCCAGCAGAATGGTCCGGGTCAGCTCCCGGGCCGACATCTTATAGGTGTCCAGATAATGCGTGAGGTCAATAAACACCTCGTCGATGCTGTAGGGGAAGATATCCTCCGGGGCCACATATTTCAGATAGACGCTGTAAATTTTGGTGCTCCAGTGGATATAATGTGCCATCCGGGGCGGCGCCACGATATAGTCCAGGGCCAGGGCGGGATTTTCCCGTACCTCCAAGTCATTCCAGGAGGAGCCGGTGAGCCGATGGCCTGGAGCGTCCCACTTTCGCCGGGCGTTCACCTCCGCAACCTTCTGCACCACCTCAAAGAGCCGGGCCCGGCCGGAGATGCCGTAGGCCTTCAGGGAGGGGGAGACAGCCAGGCAGATGGTCTTGTCTGTGCGCCGCTTGTCCGCCACCACCAGGTTGGTGGTCATGGGGTCCAGCCCCCGCTCCACGCACTCCACACTGGCGTAAAAGCTTTTCAAATCGCAGCAGATATAGGTCCGTTCTTTCATGCCCGCTCCCTCCTTCCTTTTTGCTTAGCCTCTCACAATCGCTGTCCTATTATCGGGACCAACCAAGCACAGCCTCCCGCTCTTCCCGGCTCTGTATGCGGGCGGGATCGTCCCAGTCCAGCCCCCGCATGATCCATTCCCCGTTCTCGATGGCCATTGTGCCGCCCCCCTTGTGCCATTTGTGACCTTAGTATAGCACAAATGTTCCACAAAATCTACTCCCGATCTTTGATTATCAGGAATTACCGTACGATACATTTGGCCGCGCGGCAGTCAGGGGTTACGCTGTGCTGGGGCGGGGCGGGCGTTCCTTCTCATTATGCTTCGGCGTTTGTGCGCCCGCTTGCGGTCTGGCCTTATTTTGGAAACATTTTGATAGCAAAAAGCGTGGCCTTGGGGCAGCCTGGAATTATACGTTGGCACGGCAGCAGCTTTTCAAAATGATGGGGATTCCCAATCAGACAAATAAGCAAGGTGCTGCGGCTGCTTGTAAAATAAGAAAGGCCGCCTCCAAGAAATGGGGGCGGATTTCATCTGCAATTTTTAGTGTAAGCATAGGC
Source organism: uncultured Oscillospiraceae bacterium (assembly GCA_904398675.1). GTDB lineage: Bacteria > Bacillota > Clostridia > Oscillospirales > Oscillospiraceae > CAJFPI01. The sequence goes on along the minus strand of CAJFPI010000133.1, from coordinate 334 downwards.
ACACACAGCGTATCGTGGGGCATATTACTGTAACTTGCAATACGACTCAAACCCTTGCGGCAGTAAGAAAAAATCCCGAATCCATTGCAACGCAACAGACTCGGGATTGGAAGGGACGGTTAAAATCGATATTTTCACCTTTGGGACCGTTAGAAGAAATACTGCCCAACGGCCCTTCTGGGCCGCGCGCTGAGTAGCGCGTAAATTCCTGGCCTGCGGCCGGGAATTGCGCAGGGGCGGCTTACCGCCCCCGAGCATTCAAAGACCGAAGGGTGGAGCGGACCCGCGGCCCGCGAAACCCAAAAAGAAAGACATGACCAACAGGTCATGTCTT
>CAJFPI010000132.1 GCA_904398675.1 uncultured Oscillospiraceae bacterium | reverse complement strand
GCGGAGGCACCGGCAACAGCGGAAGCTCCGGAAGCTCTGGATCCAGTGGAAATTCTGGAAGCACCAGCGATGAAGTGTTTACCATTGCCTGGGCCCACTCCTCCTCCACCAACGACCGTCTTGCTCTGGCTACAGAGAAGATGGCAGAGGAACTGTTGGAGGCTTCGGACGGCCGCATTGTCATTGAGCATTACCCCGCCTCTCAGTTGGGTGCTGAGCGTGAGATCCTGGAGGGCATTACCCTCGGGTCCATTGACTGCGCGGTGATTTCCTCCGCTATCGTGGCTGGCTTCAGCAACGCGGTGAACGTGGCCTCTATGCCTTACCTCATTGAGGATTATGAGACTGGCTGGGCGGTCTACGACGGAGAGTTCGGACAGGCGCTGGGCGCCCAGACCGAGGAAGATGCGGGCTGGAAGTTCCTGGGCTGGTGCGACAACTCCCTGCGTATGTTCTCCAACTCCGTGCGTGAGATCCAGACCCCCGCAGATATGGCCGGTCTGAAGATCCGTACACAGGAAAATGATATTCATATGGAACTGGTTAACGAGCTGGGCGCCTCCGCTACCCCTGTGGCCTTCTCGGAGCTGTTTACCGCTCTGCAGCAGGGCACTGTGGACGGCCAGGAGAACGGCGTGGCTCTGACCTACTCCATGGGCTTTAACGAAGTGGTCAAGTACATGACTTACTTCCCCCACATCTATGACCCCTACATCGTGGTTATGAGCAGCGCCTGCTGGAACAAGCTGCCTGCGGATCTCCAGGCTCTGATGGAGGAGTACGGCGCCAAGTACTGCCAGTACGAGCGGGAGTTCAACCAGCAGAACGAGGTGGACTTCCTGGCGGAGATGGAGGCAGATGGTCTCCAGGTCTACTATCCCACCGATGAGCAGAAGCAGATGTTTGTGGACGCCACTGCGGGCGTAGAAGCAGCCATCCGGGAGCAGGTCGGCGACGAGTGGGTGGATATGTTTAAGGCAGCCGTGGAAGAAGTGAAGGCGGCTCAATAAGTGCTGTGTGAGGCAGGTCCCCGCTTGGCCGGTTTCTCCCGGCGGGGCGGGGACCCGCGGTAAAGGAGGCGTAGTTTGACCTTATGAAGGCAATTATTGATTTCTTTGACAAAACACCGGTGTCAAAATTTATATCAAGTATGCTGATCATGGCCATGGCCGTCATCATGGTAATGAACGTTATTTTACGGCATCTGTTCCACTTCTCCTTTAACTGGAGTGACGAGATCATTCGGTACATGTGCGTCTATATGTCGTTCTTCGGCACTGCAGCCAGTTGGAAATATGGAACCCACATTGGTGTGAGTGTCTTTGTAGAGAAGTTTTTCCCAGAGAAAAGCCGGAAATATTTCCGTATTCTAGCAGATGCTATAACCATTCTTTTCCTGTGTGTAACCACTTATTACGGTTTTGTCCTGGTGAGCCAGATCATGGCCAGCGGACAGACCTCCCCGGCCCTTCGGGTCCCCATGTATGTAATTTATGGGGTGGTCCCAGTCACCAGTATTTTGGGCATCATTCAGATTTTGATTCAGAATTTCCGCCACAAGTGGTATCTGAATCCCCGTGAGTGATGGAAGTCGGCGTAAGGTAGAGAGAAAGGTTACAATGTCGTAATGAGGTGAGATAAGTATATGGTAATCGCCACCCTATTTGTTGTTTTGGCTATTCTGCTGGTCATTGGCACCCCAATTGCGGTCTGTATCGGCTTTGCGCCTATGGCGGCCTTTATTGCGGATGACAATGTATCTCAGCTGTTTGTTTCAGTGCAGCGCATGGTTACTGCGCTGGATTCCACGGTTTTGATTGCAATCCCTCTGTTCGTTTTGGCGGGCGCCATTATGGGCAAGGGCGGCATTTCCAAGCAGATTGTAAACCTGTGCTATGAGCTGTTTGGCTGGCTGCCGGGTTCTCTGGGCTGTGTGACGGTGGTGGCCTGTATGTTCTTTGCGGCCATCTCCGGGTCTGCGCCGGCCACAGTAGCGGCTATCGGCGGCATTATGATTCCCCAGATGATCGATGATGGCTATCCGGCCGGTTTCTCCGCTGCACTGGCGGCCTCCGGCGGCATTATCGGCTGCATCATTCCCCCCAGCATCCCCTTCGTCAACTATGGCCTGATTACCGGTGAGTCCGTCAGTGAACTGTTTGCCGGCGGCGTCATCCCCGGCATCCTGATGGGCATTGTCCTGTGCATCCTGTGCGTCTTCTATTCCAAGAAATATGGATGGGGCTCCCGGAGAAAGGGCATCATTTTGAAGGATGTTTGGAAAGCGTTCTGCAGCGCGATCTGGGCCATCCTGATGCCCATTATTATCCTGGGCGGCATCTATTCCGGCCTCTTCACCCCCACTGAGGCCGCTGCAGTTGCCGCGGTCTACGGCTTCCTGGCCTCCCTGCTCATCTACAAGGAGATCAAGCTCAAGGACATGATGGATATCAGCTTTGAGGCGGTTAAGACCTCCGCTATGATCATGTTTATTGTGGCCACCGCCAACATCTTTGCCTTCGTCGTGACACGCCAGCAGGTTCCCGCCAAGCTGTCTGACCTGGTGCTGGGTGTGACGGATAACTGGGTGGTCATCCTGCTGATCATCAACATCATCCTGCTGATTAACGGCTGCTTCATGGAGACTACTGCCTCCACCTACATCTACACCCCCATTCTCTTCCCGCTGATTATGGAGCTGGGTTATGACCCGGTCCAGTTCGGTGTGGTGATGGTGATGAACCTGACCATGGGCCTGATTACGCCTCCTCTGGGCATCAACCTGTTTGTGGCCAACGGCATCGACAAGCGCGTGGTGTTCTCGGAGCAGGTAAAGAATGTACTGCCCATGTTCTTGGCCTTGTGCGTAGTGCTGTTTGCAGTGACCTACTGTCGGCCGCTGTCTATGTTCCTGGTGGATATGATGTAATTTCGCCTGAATCGACAAAGGCGATTTGCAGCCCGTGTTGTATACCATTTTGGTCCCAGTTCCTTTTCATATTCCAGCACTCTTCCAGAGTTTGCAAATTTGGCAGAGACAACTCAAATAGAGAATGGGAAAGAGAGTTGGGACCAAACTAATTTCAATGAAATTTGTCAGGGGTGAATATGTTATGAAGGATTTTAATTTCAAGATTCCACAGGACATCATTTTTGGGAAAGGCTGTCTGAGCAAGCTGCCGGAAATTCTCAAAGAAGTGGGATGTGACTCCGTGTATCTGATCAGCGACCCCGGGCTCAAGAGCGTAGGCGTGGTAGATAAGGTCGAGAAGATCATCACAGAGGCCGGCGTAAACTATACGGACTTCCTGGATGTGCAGCCCAACCCCACCATTGATATTGTCCAGGCGGCCCTGGAGAAGTACAAAGCCTCCGGCGCCAAGTGCGTGGTGGCCCTGGGCGGCGGCAGCCCCATGGACGTGGCCAAGTCAGTAGGAATCCTGGCCACCTACGGCGGCAAAGTGACCGACTATGTGGGCCGCGGAAAGGTGCCCGGCCCCACCATCCCCCTGATTGCCATCCCCACCACCGCCGGTACCGGCAGTGAGGTGACAGCCTCCTCCGTCATTACGGATGCTGAAACTAACTACAAGATGGCCGTGATCAGCTACAACATCATTCCCAGCTATGCGTTGATCGACCCGGAGATGATTATGACGCTGCCTGCCAGCGTAGCGGCCTCCTGCGGCGTCGATGCGTTTATCCATGCGCTGGAGGCCTATGTCTCCAAGGCGGCGAACCCCTTCACCGACGCAATGGCGGAGAAGGCTATGGAGATGATCGGCGGCAACATTCGTCGATTTGTGGCCTCCCGGGATGACGAAGAGGCAGCCTGCAATATGATGCTGGGCTCCACTTTGGCCGGAATCGCCTTTGCCTGGGCTCAGCTGGGCAACGTACACGCGATGAGCCATCCGGTCAGCGGCTTCTTCCATGTGGCTCACGGCGTGGCAAACTCCATTCTGCTGCCCACCATCCTGGACTACAACGCACTGGCTGACAAAGGGCGCTACCGCGTCATCTACAACTATATTACCAATGGCAAAAAAGCGGACGACTCCTTTACGCCGGATATGCTGGGCGATGCCTTCCGCAAGCTGAATCAAGAGCTGGGAATCCCGCTGACCCTGGCGGAAGTGGGCGTTACCGAGGACAAGATTCCCGAAATGGCAGTCGATGCGATGAAGAGCGGCAATGTCCTGGTCAATCCCCGTCAGACCAATATCAAAGACGTAGAGATGCTGTACAAGAAAGCCCTCGGATAAGGTTCGGCGGAATCGCGCAAAGCAAGAAAAAGTCCATCGTGACCGAATAAATCATCAGGTCATCAGATAATTATGGAGAGGAGTGTTTGTCATGGAGACACAGGAATATTTAAATGAGCTGATCGCAGCGGCGCGGAAGGCGCAGGAGGAGTTTGCGACGTATCCCCAGGAGAAGGTG
>CAJFPI010000131.1 GCA_904398675.1 uncultured Oscillospiraceae bacterium | reverse complement strand
TGCTGCTGTAGCTCAGTAGGTAGAGCGCATCCTTGGTAAGGATGAGGTCGGCAGTTCGAATCTGCCTAGCAGCTCCACAAAAAGACCACTTTTCTTTTGAAAAGTGGTCTTTTTTTTGCGATTTACAACAATTTCGGGTATATCGAATTTTGCCATTTGCCTTTGACCACAGAACAAGCCACAGACAGAAAAATCACGGGCCTCCGAGAGCGTTTTGCTTTCGGAGGTCCGTTTGTGCAATCAGCCGAATGGCCTGGTCAACCTGCCAGATCATCCGGTTTCCTGTGTTCTTTCGCTGCGGCGATCTCTTCTTTCATCTCCCGGATCAGCTCCGCCAGTTTCATTTCGCACTCGGCCTCAGTCTTTGCGTACACATTCCGGGTCATGCGTCGGCCGTTGACGACGGGGGAGTAGCGGCCCTCTCGCAGGTGGTCATTGATTCGGCTGACACATCCGGTGCCCGGTTTGCGCCGCTGTCCCTTGTGGGCCTGGAAGGTGCTGGGGGCTGGTTTCCGGGATGCTGATTCCCGCATATGGGTTTCGGTTCGGCTCTCCCGATCCCCCGGTCGATCTTGTCCGCCGCACTCTGCCGCATAGCGTCGGTGACATGGGTGTAGGTGTTCAGGGTCGTGGCGCTGGACACATGGCCGATGATGGTGCTCAGGGCCTTGATGCCCATGCCGTGCTCCAGTGAGGCAGTGGCGAAGATATGCCGCAGGCCATGGAACTGCAGACGCCTGCACTCCGCCCGTTCCAGCACTGTCTGGAGCCGCTTGCGGACGGCAGCGGGGTCCATAGGCGAGTCCTCCTTGACCGGGGAGGGAAACATCCATCAGGAGTGAACGGTTTTCTTGTAAGATTTGAGCACGGTCAGGACCAGAGCAGGGAGGAGTACCGGGAAGATCTGCAGGGCGGCATTTGTTGGACGGGATAAATGTCCAAGTCCCTTCCCCGCTTTTATTCGCCAACGACAGAGCTGCCGCATCCTTGACAGGGGACAGAAATTAGGAGGGAGGCTGTCCCCCTCCTGCGGTGTCTGTGGAAAATCGATCCCGGCGAACACATCGTTGCGCATTGTGCGGAACAGGGCAGGCACTCCGGCCAGGCCGGAGTGCCTTTTTCTCAGGGCTGCCATTTGGAAAAGCCGAAGGCGGATGCCGCCAGCCCTGCAAGCAGGGCGCCGTTGCCGATGTTGACCAGCAGGGGATTTTCAGCAAGGCAGGCGACAAAGGACGCAATGCCTATCATGACAATTCCTATTACTGCGCTGACCTTATATTTTTTCAGATCCATTGCTGTCACCTCCGTCAATTAAGTTCTTGCCCCGCTCCCTTGTTCCACAACCCGATACCTCGTCAGTTTCATCATGGCGATATACAGCGCGGCGCCAATCAGCATGCCGTTCAGCGCGGGAAGGCCGACGGGAATCACAAAAGCCAGCGCCGCCGCCGCAGCCCATGCAATCCAGACAAACGGGTTCCACTTGCGGAATTTGGCATCTTCAAATTTGATGTATTTTCCCTTTCCCAAGAGGTAGAAGTCTGAAATCAGAATGCCGGACAATGGCGGGATCACGGTGCCCAAGATATTCAGCGCAGTATACAGGATATCGATTTGATAGGGGCGGAACAGGCAGATGACGGCGGAAATGGCAATGCAGATGATCGTCAGCGCTTTCCGCGACAGGGGAAACGTGTTGGACAGGCCCAGGGAGATGCTGTAGAGCGTGGAGCCGTTTGTCGTCCAGATGTTGGTGGTCATCAGAATCAGGCCCGGGATCACAAGCCCCAGCTCCACCAGCACCACACTGATGTCCGACTCGTCCATGGTGATCGTGGCAATGGCGCCGCAGAAGATCATCACAAGATTTGCCAAAATAATGCCCAGCAGCGTGGCCAGAACGGCGTCCTTCTCGCTTTTGGTGTAGCGCATGATATCCGCGTTGATGGTGGAGACGCTGCTGATCCACGCGCCGATGACGGCGGTTGTGCCGGCAATGATGGTGATGGGCTGCTCCGGCACATAGGAGAGCAGCGCCTCTACCCCGCCGCCCACCAGGAGACACTTGATGATGGTGGCCGCGGCCAGGAAGATGATTGCGGGGATGGAGACGTAGCCCAGGATCGTCATTGCCTTCATGCCGTAGAGGGCAAAGAGCCCCATGACAACGGCACTCAGCGCAAGGCAGATCAGCTCCCCTGCCCCCTCCAGCCCGAAGATCAGCGCGATAAAATGACCGTAGGTGGCCGCCTGGATCACATACCAGCCGATGTTGACAATCGGGCTGAGAATCGTGGCGATTTTTGACCCGTTTGATCCAAAGGTGTAGTGCGTCAACAGGGGAAACGTCAAACCGGTACGGAAGGCCATAATGCTGACCAGGATACCGATTACCAGAAGAACTGCATTGCCGATCAGCGAGGCAAGAATGACGTCTCGGAAACTCAGCCCGGCAGCTAGCGTGCCCCCGGCGATCATGCTGGACATGACGAAGACAAAGCCTGCCCAAACGATCGCAAGGCTGAGCATGGATTTCCGCCGGCTCATGGGAACGGTGTTTCGGGAAAATTCGGAGTCAGCCTGCGCTTGGATTTCAGGTTCCTTCATAGTTCTCCTCCTTCATCGTAGTTTGGCAGATGGACGGCCGCCCGGCCCCGATGCGCTTTCCACGGGATTCTCAAATATCCAGGCCGAACCGGCGCAGGTCCTGGCGCACCTTGTCGTCCATGGTCCTCCACTCGTCGATGGGTTTCCGGTTCACCCGGTCGTAGCACTGGTAGTAGTTCTTGCCCTTGGGCTGCTCCGCTACGGTGGCCTCGTACTTGGGCAGGCAGTAGTTGACGATTTCCAGCGCCTGCTCCAGAGACAGTCCCGCCGCGGCCTTGAACACGTCGGCGCAGAAATATGCTTCCAGCGGCGTCAGATAGTTTTTCAGCGCGCCGCCTGCGCTTCTCGGCCCGGTGGTCAGCTCCAGCCCGGAGGCGCAGGTGGCCACGAGACCCGCCGCGTTGGTATAGAGGATGTCCTCCGTGCACGGTCCCGCGCTCTGATTGATGATCTTATCCAGAATGGTATGGGTATTTCGGGAGGTGGCCTGGATGGAGACGCTCATGGCCCACAGCCCGGCCCGGTTGCAGGCGGTGTTCTGCCGCACATCGTACATGGAGCAGTTGGAGATGGAGGTGCCGAACAGGGCGTACTGCAGGATGTCCGAGGCGATGTTGGCCACCGCCGCCCCCTCCGGCGGGCCGGAATAGCCGCCGATCATGGACGGGCACCCGGTGCGGAGAAAGCTGCCGTAGGCCAGGGCTGTCAGGACCTTGTTGAAGTTGCAGTAGTTGGTCTTCAGCTCCGAGGGCTGCAGGCAGATGGCGATGCGGGGGTTGTAGTCCACATGGTTCTTCCCAAACCCGCACATAAAGCCATACTCTGTCACCGAGGAGCTCATGCCCATCTGGGCGATGCCGGGCCGGCCGGCCATCCAGACGGCCTCCTGCCGCAGCTGGGCCTCCCGGATGCCCGCCGCCGTCTCAAAGGGGGTGCCGGAGAAGGCGGGGTGGCCGTAGATGGTGTCCAGGGACGGCCCTTGGAGGATGTCGATGTTCCGATAGCGGATCAGCTCGCTGACCAGCTCCGGGTACAGCTCCTCGTCGATCTGGATGGAGAGGGACGTACAGAAAAGGGGCTTGACAGGGGCGCCGGGCTCCCGCGCTTTCAGCACCACCCGGTCCAGCCCGCTGCCGAGTGTCAGCTCCGAGGGGGCCTCCTTCAAGGCCGACAGCAGCTCTTCCCGGCTGAAACGGACGACGGTCTCCGTATCGGTGCACTGGATGCCCAGCACCTCCGCCAGCTCCAGCCCCGCTGCGAAATATTGATCAGCCAGGGCCATGTCCTGGTTCACGGGGACCTCGGGGGTAAAGGTTTTCTGCAGGCCGTATTTCTTCAGGACCTTTTTGACCGTCATGGGGACAACCCGGTTGTCCCAGTCGTAGGTGGAGCAGGGCTCCCCCTCCCGGATCCTTGCCAGCATCTCGGTTGCGTATGGAACGGACATCATCTTCAAAACCTCCTGTTCAGCATTTTGTCGTGTTTTTCTCTGTGCAGCCGCCGGAAGCCCGGCTGCCGCCTGCCTGTGATTTCAACCTACCGCCTGCAGGGGGCCTTGTCAAGCCAGTCGCGGCCTTAGTGCAATTCGCAAAAAATAATGAGGCTATATTGGATGTTTCTCACAAATGTTTCGGCAGAAGGCTGAATTTTTCTTCGTTCCTTTGGTGATTTTTCCATGGGCTGTGCGTCTGGGACGAAATGCGCCCCCCGATCTGTCCCTTTTTTGCCGGGACGTGTTCAACCATAGGGAACTTTGATTCACCGGATCGTTCCCTTCATTCGATGAAAGGGAATTTTTGCACACGCGTCCCGGCGCCGGCCATGCCGGGGCTATCTTTCCGCTTGCAGTGCGGTTTAAAATGCAATACAATAGAAATCGGGAGCGGCGGCGCGGGCCGTATGCTTTTAAATTCACCCGGCAGGAGGAATACGGAATGGAGAACAATGGGACACGGGGAAAGCGGATCCAGTCTGTTGAGAAGGCGATGGCGCTGCTGGATGCCTTTTGGCGGGCACAGCGCCCCCTTGCGCTCTCCGAGCTGGTGGCGGTCACCGGTTGGCCCAAGAGCACGCTCCACGCCCTGCTGCTGTCCATGGAGCAGAACCGCATCATTGAGCAGGAGCCGTCCACAGGGAAATACCGCCTGGGCTTTCATCTGTTTGAACTGGGGTGCGTGGCGGAGTCCTGGCGGACTGTAAAGGAGGTGGCGCTGGCCTCCATGCGGAAATTCACCGAGGAGTGCGGGGAGTCCATCTACCTGGCCAAGCGGATCGACGACCACGCCCTGCTGATCGCCAGCAGCGAGACCATCCACACGGTCCGGGTCTCCGCGCTGGTGGGCAGCCGGCTGCCGCTGTACTGCAGCTCCCAGGGGAAAATGATCCTGGCCCACCTGCCGCCCAGCGAGATCAGCGCCTATTTGAAGGCATGCCGTTTCCATCCCTTCACCCCTAACACCGTCACAAATCCCAATCAGCTGCAGCGGCAGCTCCATCAGATCCGCCTGCAGGGCTATTCGATCACAAACGAGGAGCTGCGGACCGGCGCGGCGTCGGTGGCGGCGCCTATTTTTGATAAGGAGGGACGCTGCGAGTATGCGGTGGGCGCGGTGGTCCCCATATTAAAATCAAAGGAGAACCCCGTCCGCCCGGCCATTCGGGACCTGGTCCTGTTTGTGGCCGCAGAAATCACCCGGCAGCTGCAAGGGCCTGCCGGGTGGAATGGACGGGATACGTTATGCGATTTGTAAGACGCCGCCTGTTTCCGGCTTGGCCTGCATAGGCTTTTGCATAATTGCGGCGGTTTCGATGAATACAAATTGGACAAAGAGGGATGCAAAACGCATGTCCTCCTGAGCAGCTCCAGCCGAAAAGATTGCCGCGTCATGCTGCCGAGCCTTGCGGAACGGTCAGGATGTTAGGGAGGGCCGCTTATATGGCTGTACCGGATGTCCTCTGAGGATTTGTGAGAAATTTGAGATCAAGGACATCGGGTTTCATGGAATTTGGCAGGCGCTCCGGCTGGCCCTGGCGCCGACAACTCCACGCAGGATCGGTTGGACGAATCAAAAGGCGCAAATAGCAGCTCCCTATCAATCCGACATGGTTGCCCCGCAGTACGGCTTGCTGGCTGAAAAGCTGGACCGCAGCATTTGGGGTGAATGTGGGGTGAATGACCAGCAGGCGGGGGACGCGGCAGGGGGGCTGCGCCCATTGGTTTATTCTTTCTGGCAGGTTCTTGCAATTCTGATCAGGACTGATTACAAAAGCCAACGGCATCCTCGCAGGCGGCTGGAACGGACAGGAGCCTTCGCCCGCCCGGTGTGACCTGCAGGAGACAGCATATGAAGGAGGAGAACATGGAATGAAGAAAAAGCTGCCGGTTCTTATGCTTGTGCTCGTTTTTTGCGCTGGACTGATGGTTCCGGCCTCCGCCGCGGGCCGGACCTTTAACGATGTGTCCGCTACACATTGGGCGCACGACGCTGTGGATTATGTCGTCGATTTGGGCTTGTTCAACGGCACCGGCGCCACGACATTTTCTCCCGACGCCACCATGACCCGCGCCATGCTGACAGAGGTGCTGTACCGTTATGCCGGCTCGCCGTCTGTGTCCGGCACCATTGCAAGCGAGACGCCCTTCAGAGATATCTCCGATGGCGCATACTATGCGGACGCAGTGGTATGGGCGTATCAAAACGACCTGTTTCCGACTTGGTTTGTACAAGATGCGGACTATCTTGCGGCAGTCCCGCAAACGAGAACGGGATTTTCCCCCAGCCAGGTCATGCTCCGCTGTGAATTTGCAGTTATGCTCTGCAATTTTTCCCGCAGTGTCATGAACGATGGCTTTGATATGGACAATGCGTATTTTCAGTATGTAGGCAACCGGGAGCTGTTCAAGGATATGGGGCCGGTGGACATTGAGGGCGTGCTGGAGACAACATACGATTTTACCGCTGGTGACAACTCCAGATTAGGTGTCGCAAACACCATGATCTGCTGGGCCTACGCCCAGGGGATTATGACCGGCACCAGCGCCGACACCATGTCCCCCGGCGGGGCCATGACCCGCGCACAGGCCGCTGCGATGCTCATGCGCTACCATCGGCTCTACGGCAGCACGCCTGCGCCGGACGCGGACCAGGAGCCGGAGGACTATGAACTGGAGCTCTGCTGCAGCAAAACATCCTTGGAGGTCGGCGAAACAGGTGCACTGCATGTTTCAAACAGCGCCGGCATTTATGTCACCTATGAATGCAGCAGCAGCAATCCCAGTGTGATCCGTGTGGAGGAGCCCGAGAACATTTTGGGCGGGGATAAATGGATTATCACTGCGCTGTCTGCCGGCACCTCGGTCATAACGGTGACCGATAACAACGGCAGGAGCGTCTCCGCCGCGATTACTGTTACAGGCAGTTCCAGCGGCCAGACAGAGGATCCGGCTGACGAAGGCGATTTTATCAGCGAAGTGATCCGGCTCGTCAACGAGGAGCGGGCCAAGGAGGGGCTTTCTGCCCTCCGGACCAACGACGCCATCCACGCAGCGGCTCAGGTGCGGGCAGATGAACTCTCCACGCTCTTTGACCACACCCGGCCGGATGGGACCGCCTGCTTTACCGCCCTGGATGACGCCGGAATCCAATATAGAACTGCAGGCGAGAATATAGCGGCTGGATACGCCTCCCCGGAGCAGGTGGTCGCTGGCTGGATGAACTCAGCGGGCCACCGGGCCAATATTCTGAACGCAGATTTTACCGCCATCGGCGTAGGCTGCGATAGCACAGGAGGGTACTGGGTGCAGCTCTTTATCGGTTAACAGACATAAGGCAGACGGAATATAAAAGAAACGGCAGGAGAAATCCTGCCGTTTCTTGATCTTGGCCTGCCTGTGCCTTCTAGCAGCCCCAGCCCCCTATCCGGAAAGCGCAGGCGGAGCCAGCAGATGCAGGAGCACCGGAAGAGCCGGGGAGGGAACAGGCGTCCCCCGCAAGCAGCCGCCCCCAAAAACCGCCGTCAAGACGCAGGGATGCCCCTCAATATAGGACGCTGCCGGGCCTGCGCCGCAGCTCCGGGAAAATGCGGCATGAAGCTGCTGCAAAGGAGCGGAGGGCGGGACGTGAAAACTACTTGACAATTAAAAGTAGAAACGATAATATAAATTATGTCTTTATAAGCCCCTTTTAAAGCTGTGTCCCAGCTGGGGCGTATTTCATAGAGTGCGATGAAGTGGTATAAATATTTGGGCGCTTTTATACCATGGAGCGAGTAGCGCAACCGGTCTATTGAAGGCGGCAGATTTCTTTCTGCGGCGATCCAATAGGCCGTTTTCTTTTCCCCGGAATCGCACAGGCTGTGCGCATTACCGCGGCATGGAGGGCGGTGCAGAATGAACGAGGTTTCCCGACAGGAGAAAAAATATGCCATCAACATAGCGGACGGCGTGAGCCTGCGCAGCCGGCTGGGGGCCGTGATGCATGCCGACACCCACAACGGCGCCCAGGGCTATGTGATTCGCTCCCTTTATTTTGACACGCCCGACGATCAGGATTTTCATGAAAAGATAGACGGCATGGAGCTGCGCAGGAAGATCCGCCTGCGCACCTACAGCCCCCGGTCGGACTTTGCCATGCTGGAGATGAAACAAAAGGAGGGGCCGTATCAGCGCAAGCGCTCCCTGCGCCTCGGCCGGGAGGACGCAGAGCGGCTTTGCCGGGGGGATTACCGGCCGCTCCAGTCCTATGCGGATCCCTTCGCTGCCGAGTGCTACGGCCTGATGCACTGCCGCTGCTACCGGCCGAAGGCGGTGGTGGAGTACCACCGGCAGGCGTATGTAGCCCGGGAAAACCATATCCGGATCACACTGGACAGCCAGATTGTGGCAACGGAGTCTGACCACAGCCTGTTTTCGGAGCGGCTCCCGATGTATGCGGTGATGGATCCGTTCCACATGGTGCTGGAGGTCAAGTATAACGGGTTCCTGCTCAGCTATCTCAAAGACCTGCTGGATATGGTAGAGCGGTCGGAGCTGTCGGTCAGCAAGTACTGCCTGGCCCGGAGTGTGTCCAAGAGCCTGCAAGGCTAAAATCAGAGGAGAAGGAGAATACCAAGTATGCGAGAAAACCTGTTCCAGCTGCTGGAGTCCAGCGGCGGTGAGCTGTCCGCGGAAACGATCCTGCTGCGGCTGGCCGTATCGGCGGTCCTTGCGGCGTTCCTGTTTCTGTCCTACCGCCTCAGCCACAGCGGCAGCATCTACAGCGCCAAATTTAATGTCTCCCTAATGGCCCTGGCGGTTATCACCACGACTGTCATGATCGTCATTGGCAACAATATCGCGCTGTCCCTCGGCATGGTGGGCGCCCTGTCCATCGTCCGGTTCCGCACCGCCATCAAGGACTCCCGGGATACCGTCTATATCTTCTGGGCCATTGTGGTGGGCATCTGCTGCGGCTCCGGAGACTACCTGGTGGCTGCGGCGGGCAGCGTAGTGGTATTTGTAGTACTGCTTGTGTTCGGCCGACTGCGCACCGACAGCCGGGCGCTGCTGATCCTGCGCACAGCCCGGGCGAATGAGTCCAAGGTGGAGTCTTTGATCTTCCAGTACTATAACCGCAGGGCAATCCTGCGGGCCAAAAATACCACCGAGGAGAGCGCCGAGTACATTTACGAACTCAACGGGAAATACCTGCGCAGGCCGGCGGGGGAGAAGGCCGCAGGCAAGAGTATCAGCGACGCCGTCTATGAGATCGGCGGGATCGAATATTTCAACATCGTCATGCAAAACGACGAGATCAGCGGCTGACGAGCCGGACGGATGAGAGAGGGGGCCGGGACGCATGAAATATAAACTGATGGGCGGCGCCATGGCGGCGCTGATCCTCGTCTGCGCGCTGGCGGCCACCGCTTTGGAGGCGGGGGAAGGGCCTGTCCGCGTCCATCAGCATCTGTCCTCCCGCCAGCCGGACGCGGGCTGTGACTGCGACGGGACGGAGCTGTGCACGCATCTGCCGCTGGTCATGATTGACACCGGCGGACAGGAGATCCCGGGGGTGCCGAATGGCGAGGAGGACTATTACGGCGAGGAACTCTACACCACCGCCGAGGATGGTACGGATTTCATCAACGTCCAGGTAACTGT
>CAJFPI010000130.1 GCA_904398675.1 uncultured Oscillospiraceae bacterium | reverse complement strand
GGCGGTGGGCAGAATGAAGGTGGCCATGGTCAGCATGATCTGCGGGTGCGTGGCCAACATCATTCTGGATCCGCTCATGATTTTCGGTATCGGCCCCTTCCCGGAAATGGGCATCGAGGGGGCGGCCCTGGCCACCGGCATCGGCCAGACCCTGACGCTGGTAATCTACCTGGCCTTCTACTTCCTCCGCCCCATCCGGGTCCGTATCCATAAAAAGGATTACCGGCCTGACTGGCCCATGCTGCGGCGGCTCTATGCCATCGGCGTACCCGCCACGCTGAACCTGGCGCTGTCCTCCCTGCTGATCTCCGCCCTCAACGCCATTCTCTCCGTCTACTCCGAGGTCTATGTCCTGGTCCTGGGCATCTACTACAAGCTGCAGACCTTCCTCTACCTGCCGGCCAACGGCATCGTACAGGGCATGCGCCCCCTCATCGGCTACAATTATGGCGCAAAAGAGTACAAGCGGGTGCGGCAGATCTACAATGTGGTCCTTCTGATGAGCGCGGCCATCATGTGCCTCGGCACCCTGGTCTGCCTGCTCCTGCCCGAGCAGCTGATGGGGCTGTTCGTGGAGACGGAGGAAACCATCGCCATCGGCGCCAGCGCCCTGCGGATCATCAGCGCCGGGTTTGTGGTCTCCGCTGTCAGCGTCACCTCCTCCGGCGCCCTGGAGGGGCTGGGGAAGGGAACGGCCTCCCTCATCATCTCCCTGTGCCGGTATGCAGTCATCATCCTCCCCGCCGCCTTTCTCCTCTGCCGCCTTATTGGGCCGGGCGCGGTGTGGAACGCCTTCTGGATCACCGAGGCCCTGACGGCCCTGATCTCCTTTGCGGTCTACCGCCGCACCGTCCGTTCCCATATGTAAAATTTCCAAATTCTTCTCCGCAGAAGGCCCGCGCCGATATCCGGCGCGGACCTTCCCATTTTCCGCCGCCTGTCCGGCGGGCATACCCCACGGCGGCGTGGCATAGGGTTTCAGCGGAGGTGATTGAAATGAACTATCAGACGGATTTTATCGTGGAGGAGGTCTTTTCATCTGACGCGTCCCCTGCCGCGGAAACCATCCGGGCGGCAGTGCTCCGGTGGCTGCAGGCGGAGCTGGAGGCATGAGCGAAGCGGGACGGGGCGCCGCTCCCCTCCGCTGCGCCCTCTATCTCCGGCTGAGCAAGGAGGACGTTTCCCACGGCGCGGAGGGGTCTGAGAGCATCCAGAACCAGAGGGCACTGCTCACCAGCTACGCCGGGGAGCGGGGCTGGCGGGTAGCCGCCGTCTACTGTGACGAGGACTACTCCGGTGCCGACAGCCGGCGGCCTGATTTCAACCGGATGATCGAGGCGGCCCGGGCAGGCGCTTTTGACATCATTTTGTGCAAAACCCAGTCCCGGTTCACCCGGGACATGGAGCTGGTGGAGAAGTATCTCCACGGTCTCTTTCCCCGCTGGGGCATTCGTTTCATCGCTGTGGCCGACAACGCCGACACAGAGGTGAAGGGCAACAAAAAGGCCCGGCAGATCAACGGCCTTGTCAACGAGTGGTATCTGGAGGACCTGTCGGAGAACATCCGCATGGTGCTGGACATAAAACGGCGGCAGGGGCAGTATATTGCCGCCCGCCCTCTCTACGGCTACCGGAAGGACCCGGCGGATAAAAACCGCCTTCTGGTTGACCCGGCCGCGGCGGCGGTGGTGCGGCAGATCTTCCAGTGGGCCCTGGAGGGCCGGGGCAAGCAGGCCATCGCCCACCGGCTCAACGACGCCGCCATCCCCAGCCCCGCCGAATACCGCCGCGGCGGCGCCGGCGGGGACAGCTGCGGCCTCTGGAGCAAAACCGCTGTCTGGCGGATCCTCCGCAATGAGATGTACACCGGCGTGATGGTTCAGGGGCGGCGGAAAAAGGTCAGCTACAAGAGCAAAACCGTGCTGGACGTCCCCCCGGCGCAGTGGTTCCGGGTGGAGGGGACCCACGAGCCTATTGTTGACAGGGATCTCTTTGAGGCGGTGCAGCACATTCTGGACCAGCGCACCAGGACAGACGGCTCCGGGGAGGTGCACCCCTTGGCCGGCCTTGTCCGGTGCATGGACTGCGGCAGCGCCATGAGCAAAACCACCAGCCGCCGGCAGGGGCAGGCCAGCGTATCCTACCTCCGCTGCAAGTGGTACGCCGACAGCGGAAGGGAAAAGCGATGCACCCGCCACGCCATCCGCCTGGACCGGCTGGAGGAGCTGGTGCTCCGGCGGGTGCGGGAGTATGTGGCGGCCTGCTGCCCACTGGAGTCCTTTCCGCTCCCGCCGCCCCCGCCCGCCTGGAATCCACTGGCGGAGGAGGCAAAGCGTCTCTCCGGTCAGGCGGAGAAGCTCCGGGCCGCCCTCCGTCAGCTGTATCTGGACAAGGCAGCCGGCGTGATCGGCCCGGAACAGTTTTCCCGGCTCAACGGGGCGCTGTGGGAGGAGCAGTGCCGCACGGAGGCGCGTCTGGCGCAGCTCACCGACGCCCTGTCGAACAGAGCATCCCCCCTTTCATCGGACCGTCGGCAGGAAAAGGCCCGGGAGCTGCTGCGGCTGGAAAGTCTCCCCCGGGCTCTTGTGCTCCAGCTCATTGACAAGATCGAAATTGGGGAGCGGGACAGCGTTTCAGGAAAGCAGGCTGTCCGCATCACCTGGCGCTTTCCGCCGCCGGAGGGGCTGTAAATGGTGTCCTGTGGTTACGCTCCCATGGGGGGAGGTGCCGTCCACAGCCAGGATCCCCACCCGGGGCAGCCGGACGGCGTCCAGGGAATCCGGATCACCGGAGCACCAGATGTACTCCACATCCTCCCCCGCCGCCTCCGCCTGGCTGCCGATGTACTTCATGAAGGTGGATTTCCCCACGCCGGGCCCCCCCTTCAGCACCATGATATCATAGTAGTCCTCCGGCTTCGTATAGCTGCTGTACAGGCTCTGGAAACCGTCGCGGCTGTTGGCGCCCAGATAAAAGTTGGTAACCATATGCTGCCCTCCAAGTTTCGTTCTCCCTCCAATCTATGCCGCCGGGCCGGTCTGTGACAAAGAGGCTGTCAAAAAAACGGAAAAGACTTTTTTGACAGCCTGAAAAATGCCGTTACGTCCCTGCTCCGCCGCGGGGAAGTCCACGCTGCGCAAGCCGTACGCCTTGTATTGCAAGGCTTGGCGGAGCATCTGAATGCATGCAGGGCGGACTCTGCCCACTCGAGCTCACCCGGCCATCCGCTGTTTCTTACCTTATCGGGATCGTCTTTTGCACAATGAGGCGGCGGGAAATCAAAAGATTTCCCGCCGCCTTGGCCTGTTCACCGTATTTTCTCCAGCTGCTGCTCATAGAGGGGCAGAGCGCTGTCATAGGGCTGGGGCAGATAGCGGACGGAATGGATCCGCTGTCCGCTGACGCCGTAGCGGGGATGGTAGCCGAAGAGGTTGATATACCGCTCCAGGTCATCCCGCTCCTTCTCCATGGCCTGGAGCACCAGGGCCGCCGCCTTGGCGTCGTCCACCGCCCGGTGGCTGTTGACGGCGGCCTCCTCCAGATGGTAGGCGGCAATGGCGTTCTCCAGCCGGTGGGGGTAGGGCCGCCGGTCCCGGTAGACCGTCAGCGCGTCCAGCATCCGGACGCCCCGCAGCCAGGCGGGGTCCCCATAGCGTTTCAAAAAGTAGTAGAGGAAATTGAGGTCAAACTGGGCGTTGTAGGTCACCACCAGCCGGTCCTCCCCTGCCAGGAGGCGGTGCAGATCCTCCGCCGCGGCCTCCTTGGACACGCCTTGGGCAGAGAGCATCTGCCCGGTGATGCCGGTGAGCTCCGTAATCTTCTGGGGAAGGCTTGTCCCCGGCTCCAGACGGATCAGGTCCTCCACCTCCTCCGTCACCTCGCCGCCGTCCCACCGCACAGCGCCCAGCTCGATCACCTGGTCCTGCCGGAAGGAGAGCCCCGTGGTCTCCAGGTCCAGCACTACCACTGTCTCAAATTGCTCCAGCAGACGTCTCATCTTTCTCTCTCCGACTCTCTTTTAATCCTCGCCGCCTCCCTGCTCGTAGAGGCTCTTGGCCACCCGGCGGTTCACCCGCTCCATCTCCACCAGCCGCTCCACCGACTGTTCATCCCGCTTTTCCCGCACAGCGCGGTCAATCAGCCCTTTCAGCGCTTTCTCATCCAAATGGACAAGGTCCACATACAGCTCCTCGCCGATATACTTCAGGAAGGCGCTGACCTTGGGATCGTAAACGAGGCCCACCAGCGGCACCCCCTGCCCCGCGGCAAAAATCAGCGCATGGAGTCGCATGGAGACCACCACCCGCATCCGGGCCAAAACGCCCGTAATGGCGGCGGGGTCATCTGAACCGGTCATCAGATAATAGGGGACGGAGAGGCCCTCCACCGCGCAGGAGAGAAACTCCGGGTCCTTCAGCTTTTCCACCGCCAGGAACAGCGGCGTCAGCCCATAGGTCCGATAGGCGTAGGCGGCCGCGGCCCGGATCACCGGCAGTTTCTCTTCAAACCCCGGCCATTTGCGGAGAGCGAAACAGATATAAGCCCCATCCAGAGGGATGTTGTGGGACAGCATGGCGCTGTCCACCACATCCGGCGAAGCCGCCGGCAAAATCAGAGCCGGGTCAGCCGAAAGATACACCGCCGGGTTTTTCACCCCCATGTCCTGCAGCTCCCGCAGGGAGTCCGGCTCCCGCAGCGTGATGGCGTCCACATACCGGTTCATCGTCTTGGCCGACAGCTCCCGGTGGTGCTGGCGGATGACCGGCCCGATGCCGCAGCCGTACATCATCACCTGGTTGCCCCGGCGCTTGGCCGCCCGCATGTTGTAGAGATAGTACCACAGAGAGCGGCGGCTGGTGACGTCCTGGATCAGGGATCCGCCGCCGCTGATATACAGCCGGGTCTTCTTCATCCGGCGGCTCCAGCGCAGCATCTGGAAGGTGTGGATGGCGTCCACCCGGTAGACCAGCTTGGTCCGCATGGGGCGGCGGGAGAGCACAGTGACGGGCATATAGGGATCAATCTCCCGCATCTCCCGGATAATCGCCCGGAGAATGGCCTCGTCTCCGGCGTTTTCCTTTCCATAGGCGCCGCAGATCAAAACGCCGTCCCGCTTTGGGATCTTCCGGCTGTGGCGGCGCAGGATGTCCTCATAGATGGCAAGCTGTGTCTCCACCGTCTTCTGCAGGGAGTATTTCTCCGCCGCCTTGGCCCGCAGGTTTTCTCCCAGCCGCCGCCGCAGGCTCTCATCCCCGGCCAGGGCGGCAAGGTGCTTTCCCAGGGCCTCGTCGTCTCCGGGCAGGAAGAGAAACCCATTCACCGCGTGGTCAATGAGATAGGGCACGCCCCCCACCCGGGAGCTCACCGTGGGCAGGGCGTAGCGCGCCCCCTCCGTCAAGGCGTAGGGGAAGGTCTCGCTGAGGGAGGTCAGGGTGTTGATGTCCAGGGCCTGGTAGAAGGTGTCCATGTCCTCCAGCCACCCGGCAAAGCAGACCTTGTCCGCCACGCCCAGCTGACCGCACAGCCGCTCCAGCTTTTCCCGGTCCGCCCCGTCCCCCGCGATGACCAGCCGCAGGCGGCCGCAGTCCGCCGCGGCCCTGGCAAACCCCCGGATCAGCGTGGCCACGTCCTTTACCGGGTTGAGCCGGGCCGCGATGCCCACCACGATGGAGTCCTTCTCCACCTTGGCCCCAAGGCCCCGGAGATAAGCTGTCCGGTCCGTCAGGGTCCGCTGCACATCAAATCGCAGACCGTTGTAGATGGCGTAGAACCGCTCCGGCGGAAAGCCCCGGCGGATCAAAAGGTCCACCATGGCGTCGGACACGCCGATATAGTAGTCAAACTTCCGCAGGGCGAAGGCGTTGATATTGCCGTAGGTCAGCCTTCCCAGGGGGCGGCCCAGATAGTCCAGCTTATAGTCGCTGTGGACGGTGGTGACAACCGGCAGCCCCGTGGCCCGGCGCATCAAAATCCCCATCATATTGGCCCGGGAGCCGTGGCAATGGATGATATCAAAGCCTCCGTCCCGGATATATGCCTTCAGCTCCCGGCAGGTGCGCCAGAGGCGGTTGCCCTGAAAAATAGTGGTGGGGATTTTTAACTCACGGGCCTCCTGGGCAAACTCCCCCTCCCGAAAGCAGACCAGCCTTGCGTCGATGGTCTGGTTCAGATCATGCAGCAGAGACAACACATGGGTTTTGGCGCCCCCGGTGTCGCCGCCGCTGATGAGATGGACTACCTTCATTGATTAACTCCTTTTGCCGCCGGCAAATTTCTGGGCCGGGGCGGTAAATTCCTCTTGTGCAACAGGGGAATGTATTATATAATAGTTCAAGATTCTGTCTGTGTCAGCGCAGGCTCTACAGGCAATCTATTATAGCCCCAATATGGTTGGCTGGTCAAGCGGAGGAAGTAAAATGTCCCAGAAAAAGTGGAAAATTAACGTAATCGATATTATTGCCGTGTTGCTGATCGTAGCGGTGGGCGTATTTTTGTTCACCAGGCTCTCTTCCGGCGGCTCCGGCGGCAGCGAGACGGTAAATATCCGATATACGGTGTTGTGTGAAAATCAGCCCACAGAAATCTATGAGGCTGTGCAGCAGTATGTTCCCGGCACGCTGATGGCCTCCGGCGCGCTTTATAACCAACAGATCGTCTCCGTAGAGGCGGAGCCCACCCTGGTCTGCAGCAACGGCGAGTGGGTGGAGGATCCGGACCACATGGATCTCACCTTTACCGTGGAGGGGCAGATCGAGCGGGAGGCCGTGCTGGTGGCCAGCGCCGGCAACCAGGAGATCCGCATCGGCAAGATCATTATTTTGAAGACGGAGTATATCGAGTTTGAGGAGGCTATGGTCACCTCCGTGTCCTACCCGGAATCCCTGGGATAAGCGGCGCCGGGCCGGACGACCAGATGCATTGCAAGCGGCTCGGGCGGTCTGCCCGGGCCGCTTTTCTCCGCCCGCCGGACCACTGAAACGCCCCAAAGCTGCGGCGCAACATCCTGTTGCTTGACGGCGGACGGCCCCGTTGGATACCATGTCCTTGGGGCGGCCTTCCGTCCGTAGTCAAAATCCAGTGAGGTGATCGTATGACCATTCCCCAAAATCTCAAGGAGCTGCGCAAGCTCTCCGGCATGACCCAGGAGGAGGTGGCTGCCCAGGTGGGGCTTACCCGGCAGGCCATCTCCAGCTACGAGTCCGGACGGACCGAGCCGGATCTCTCCATGCTCTCCAGGCTGGCCCAGCTCTACGGCACAGACCTCTCCGGCGTCCTCTATGGCCGCAGCCGGGACCAGCGGCGGCTGCGGGCCGTACGCCGGACCGCCGCTGTCCTCTGTGGGGTGGCGCTGGGGCTGCTGCTGCTCCGCTCGGTGCTGCTCCTGGCGCTCAACTGCTTTTTCCCCATCCCGGCAGGGGCGGAGGGGGAGCTGCTGTCCGCCATGCTCCCCTACCGGTTCACCGCCCTCCAGGCTGCTGCCCTGCTGGGGGGCCTGGCCCAGACGGCCGCCTGGATCGGCGCCGTTGTCCTAGCCGTCCTTTTGTGGGACTGTCCGCGCCTGCCCTCGCTCCCCCGCTGCGGCATTCTTCTTCTCGCCTCTGCGGCGGCCGCCCTTGCCGCAACCCTGCCCTTTGCCGCCCTGGATCCCCTCTACCGGGCCGCGGACTACTGCCTTGTCCTAATAAACGCCCTGCTCCCCCTTCTTCTCCTCTTCCTCTACCGGCTGATCCTCTCTCTTCGGCGGGCACCCGCCGCCTGATGCCTCTTGTCCGCCTATCCCTACCCTTTGTTTTTGCCTCCCCATATCAGCGCAAAAAGCAAAAATCACCCCTCCGGTGCGCGTTTCCACACCGGAGGGGCTTTTTATCCTCTTATGATTCTACAGAAAACCGATAGGCCGTCGTGGTCTGATAGGTCTCCCCCGGGCGGAGCACCACGTCCCCCCACTCCGGATGGTTAGGGCTGTCCGGCGGAATCTGGGTCTCCAGGCACAGCGCCTCCCGGGGGCCGTAGGGCCGACCGGCTTTGGTTCGGGCATCTGTGGCAAGGCCGTTGGCGGTGTAGAGCTGCACGCCGGGCTGATCCGTCCATGCCTCCATGACGATGCCGGATTTCTCCCCCTTCACCCGGGCCACACAGCGGGGCTTATCCGCAGCGCCCAGGACGAAGTTGTGGTCATATCCCCCCGCCAGCTGCAGCTGCGGATCCTCCAAGCAGATATCCCGCCCCACCGCCTTCTCCTGGCGGAAATCGAAGGGCGTTCCTGTCACATCCTCCGCCAGCATCGTAGGAATGCTCTCCTTATCAATCGGTGTAAAGGCATGTGCCTTGATAGAGAGCAGATGTCCCAGCACATCGCCGCCGCCGTTCAAATTAAAGTAGCTGTGGTTGGTGAGATTGCAGAAGGTGGGCTTGTCCGCCTCCGCGGTATAGGCGATCTCCAGCCCGTCCGGGGTCAGGGTGTAGGTCACCGATACCGCAAGGTTTCCGGGATAGCCGTTGGCGCCGTCCGCATCCCGGTAGGACAGCGTCACCCAGCTCTCCCCCGACGATGCGATGGAAAACACCTGGCGGTTGTACCCCTCCGGCCCGCCGTGAAGCTGTTTGGCCCCTTCGTTTGGCGTCAGATGGTAGATCCTGCCGTCGATGGAAAACTGCGCGCCTGCGATGCGGTTGGCATACCGCCCCACCAGCGCCCCCAGATACCCCCCATTCTCCTCATAGCCGGCAAGCTCTGCATATCCCAGGACCACGTCCACCTGCCGGCCCTCTCGGTCCGGCACCTTCAGCGTCCGGATCACGGCGCCGTAGGTGAGGATTTCCGTCTCCAGCTCCCCAGCCGTCAGCAGGATGCTCTCCACCGGCCGCCCGTCCTTTGTCACGCCAAAGGGTTTCACTGTCACTGCCATCTTCTCTCAAACTCCTTTTGTTCCTTTTGTATCGGCCTGCCGGGCGATCTTCGCCAGAGCGCCGGCAATGAGCTGATACATGATCTCAAGGCTTCCAATATGGACCCGCTCGGCGGTGGAGTGGGCGTCCTCGATGTCAGCGCCCAGGGTGATCATGGTCAGCCAGGGCGCCTTCTCGTGGAAATAGGCCGGCTCCAGCCCAACCGGCGCGATCGTCACCTGGATCGGCCGGTGGAACAGCCCCTCATAGGTTTCCTCCACCGCCCGGGTCAGGAAATTCTTTGCCTCCTGATGCCAGGCGTTATAGCCCACGATCCCCATGGAAAAGCCGTGGGTCTCGGCCATTCTTGCATGCTGATGGAGGATCTTCCTCTCCAGCTCCGGCGATTCACAGCGGGTCATGCTGTTGATCTCCACCTTCTGCTCGTCAGAGAAAATCCGCCCCAGGTTGCTGGAGGCGCCCACCACATTGTGAAACTGCCGGCTCATGGCATAAACGCCATTATTCTCTCCCAGCACGGAGGCAAGAACGTCGTCTGTCAGCTGCCCGGTCCAGACTCGTCGGGGAGCGTCCACCTCCTCCCAGCGAAATCCCGGCGCATGCTCCGCCGTCTTGTAGGCGGCTGTCACCCAGCAGAACTCCTCTTCACACCGGCGCATCAGCTCCCGCAGCTCTCCCCGCGGCACCGCCAGGCGCACCATGCAGCTGCGGGGGATCACATTGGCGCCGGTACCGCCCTCTATGTGGGCGATCTCCACCCGGTGGCCGCTGTCCCGCACGCAGGTCAAAAGCTCCGCCATCAGGCGGATGGCGTTGCAGCGCCCGGCGCTGATGTCCTCGCCGGAGTGGCCGCCTCTGAGGCCGTTGATCTCCACCTCCACCCCTACGCAGTCCGGCATGGCCTGCATGGTGGACATGGGATGGAAAAAGGTCTCCCGCTTGCCGCTCATACAGCCCACCACCGCCCGGTCGGCGTGAAACCCGTCCAGGTTGATGAGATAGCGCACATCCCGCAGCACCTCCGGATGGAGCAGCCGCGCCCCCCGAAGGCCCACCTCCTCGCAGGAGGTGAAGATCACCCGCAGCGGCCCATGGGGCAGGCGCCGGACACGCAGGGCATACAGAATCGCCGCCACGCCGATGCCGTTATCCGCCCCCAGGGAGGAGCGCCCGTCGGTGTGGAGGATATCCCCCTCGATGACCGGGTGGACCGCATCCCGCACCGGGTCGAACCGCCCCGGGTCCACTGCCACCACCATATCCATATGGGCCTGGAGGGCCACCACCGGCCGTCCCTCCAGCCCCTCCGTCGCCGGAACATCCACAATTACATTGAGGTTTTCGTCCCGCCGTCCCTCCAGACCGAAGGACCGGACGCGCTCCAGAAGGTAGGCGCTGATGGCCTCCTCGTGGCCGCTCTGGTGGGGGATACGGCACAGGGCCAGAAACTCCTCCAGCACCCCCTCCACAGCAGCCGTCCACTTTGCCCGCCGCGCAGCGTCCCACCGCTGTCCGACTGTCGCCTGCATGATTCTCTCCTCCATCACGCCAAACGGGGCCCAGCGGCCTCCGTCCCCTGTCTTTACTCCACCGCTACGCTTATCGCCAGATTCCGAGGCTTATCGATGTCGCAGCCAGCCCCGCGGGCCTGGGCCCGCGGGGACCCCTTTAGGATTCCACATCCTCGGGCGGAGTGAATCCGCCCTGCGGCAAGATTTCCCTGCGGGAAATGCTTGGACGCGCCATCCGGCGCGGCATGCGCGGCTGCGTCCGCCCAGTACAGTAATTTCTTTACTCCACCGTTACGCTTTTCGCCAGATTCCGTGGCTTATCGATGTCGCAGCCAGCCCTGCGGGCCTGGGTCCGCGGGGAACCCCTTTGGGATTTCACATCCTCGGGCGGAGTGAATCCGCCCTGCGGCAAGATTTCCCTGCGGGAAATGCTTGGACGCGCCACCAGGCGCGGCATGCGCGGCTACCTCTTCCCGGCAGAATATTCGCCCTTACTCCACCGTTACGCTTTTCGCCAGATTCCGCGGCTTATCGATGTCGCAGCCGCGCATGAGGGCCACATAGTAGGCAAACAGCTGCAGCGGCACCACGCCCAGGCTGGGCAGCATCAGATCGTGGGCATCCGGAATGGTCAGCACTGCTGTGGCGTTTTTCGCCATCTCCTCCCGGCGGCCCTCTGTGGTCAGAGCCAACACGTCGGCCCCCCGGGCCTTCACCTCCACCACGTTGCTCATGGCCTTCTCAAAGAGCTTGTGATAGGTCCCCAGGGCCACCACCAGCGTCCCGTCCTCGATGAGGCTGATGGTGCCGTGCTTGAGCTCGCCGGAGGCGTAGGCCTCCGAGTGGATGTAGGAGATCTCCTTGAGCTTCAGCGATCCCTCCAGCCCCAGGGCGTAGTCCACGTTGCGGCCGATGAAAAATACGCTGTCATGGTTAAAATACTGGCTGGCAAGATACTGGATCTCGTTGACATGGGTGAGCACCTGGTCCATCTTCTCCGGCAGACGGAGCATCTCCTCCAAAATGGCGTGATACTCCTGTTCCCCGAGGGTGCCAAGAAGTTTTCCCAGGTAAAGGGCCAGCAGATTCACCACTGCCAGCTGGGTGGAATACCCCTTGGTGGTGGCCACGGCGATCTCCGGGCCGGCCCAGGTGTAGAGCACCACGTCGGACTCCCGGGCGATGGAGCTTCCCACCACGTTGACAATGGACAGGATTTTCGCCCCCAACCGCTTGGCCTCCCGCAGGGCGGCCATGGTGTCCAGCGTCTCGCCGGACTGGCTGATGACCACCACCAGCGTGCTCTCGTCCACAATGGGATCCATATACCGGAACTCAGACGCCAAAGCCACCTCTACAGGCTTGCGGGTCAGGCGCTCCAGGTGGTATTTCCCCACCATCCCCACATGGTAGGAGGAGCCGCAGGCCACAATATAGATCTTGCTGATGGACCGGAGATAGTCGTCAGAGAGGCCGAAGTCTTCAAAATAGACCTGGCCATCCCGGACCCGGGGGAAGATGCACCGGCGCAGGGCCTCCGGCTGCTCCATGATCTCTTTGAACATGAAGTGCTCATAGCCGCCCTTTTCCGCCGCGTCCACCTCCCAGTCCACATGGCAGATCTCCTTTTCAATGGGCTGCATCAAGTGGTTATAGCACCGGATCCCCTCCCGGGTCAGCACGGCCACCTCCCCGTCGTCCATATAGGAGACCTCTCGGGTGTGGCGGATAATGGCGGTCACGTCGCTGGCCAGGAAATTGCACCCGTCTCCATATCCCAGAATCAGCGGGCTGTCCTTCCGCACGGCGATGAGCTGGTCCGGCGCGTCGGCGCAGAGGATGCCAAGGGCGTAGGCCCCCTCGATCCGCCGCAGCACCCGGCCTACCGCATCCAGGATATCCACCTGCTCCGACTCGTAAAAATAGGCGATCAGCTGGGCCACTACCTCCGTATCGGTCTCCGAGGTGAAGGGAACGCCCTGCTCCTCCAAAAACTGCTTGAGCTCTGCATAGTTTTCAATGATGCCGTTGTGCACCACGGCGATCTTGCCGCTGCGGCTGACCTGGGGATGGGAGTTGACGTCACTGGGGGCGCCGTGGGTGGCCCAGCGGGTGTGCCCGATGCCCACAGTGCCGTCCAGATCCGCACCGCCGTGGAGCATATCGCTGAGCACCTGCAGCCGCCCCTTGGCCTTCTCCACCACAAGGCCGTGGTGCTGGGGAGAGTAGACCGCCACGCCGGCGCTGTCATACCCCCGGTACTCCAGCTTGCTCAGCCCGTCCAGCAAAATCGGCGCCACCTGCTCGCTGCCAACATATCCTACAATTCCGCACATAAATCAAAATCCTCCTGATTTGGTTTCCCACCCCCGTCAGGGCGCACTGCCCCCGGGCGGCGGGATTTCTGTTTTTCGGGAGGACAAACTCGCAGTCCATTTGTACTCCGCCTCCGGCCCTGCCCCCTTTGTTGCGCGGTCGCCCGCGTTTTTGTAGGACAGGTGCGCGCCCGGAGCGGCGCGGAGGGGCATCCGCCGAATGCTCGATTCTCCCCTCTCCTCGTCGTCCCGCCTGGGTTGCAGGCGGGCGCTGGCGCTGTGTGATGGGCCTGTGCCCATGGTCCTCCTTTCTCTTCTGCGACTCTATATAAAGGTGCAGAACACCCCTATATCACGTTTCTCCTCTCCCGCATGGCCTTTACCACAATATATATCAGGTACGCACAGAAAATCACCATGGCGGGCAGCAGCACAAAAGCGGCCAAAGATCCGCCAATGCCCTGACATAACGCCCCTCCGCAACACCGGACACCCCAGGCGTCTTTCTCTATTCTGCCCCCTGCCGGGAATATCCCTTCCCTTCCAGGGCATACTGACCGTGAAAGGATGTGTCCCTATGACCACCGCTTTTTTCCGCACTGTCATTCTCTATTTTGTCCTGATGCTGGGACTCAGGCTGATGGGCAAGCGCCAGATCGGCGAGCTGGAGCCCAGCGAGCTGGTGCTGACGCTGCTGCTGTCGGATCTGGCCAGCGTCCCCATGCAGAACTTCGGCATTCCCCTTGTCCACGGCCTTCTGCCTATCATCACTCTGCTCAGCCTCTCCATGCTGCTGAGCTTTTGCAGCCTCAAATCCATCCGGTTCCGCTCGCTCCTCTGCGGCCGCCCCACCATCATCATCCGCAATGGCAAGCTGATGCAGCGGGCCATGCTGAAAAACCGCCTGACCGTGGACGAGCTGTTTGAACAGCTGCGGGGCCAGGGGATCAGCCAGCTCTCCCAGGTAAAATACGCCGTTTTGGAGACCAGCGGCAAGCTGTCCATTCTATCCTATGCCAAGGACAGCCCTATAACGCCCAGTGACCTCCAGATGGAGGTCAGCGACAATGTGACGCTCCCCCTTCTACTCATCAACGACGGCCGCATCCTCCGCCACAATCTGAAGGACAGCGGCTACGACGAGAAGTGGCTCCTCAAGCAGCTCCAGCAGCGCAAGCTCTCCTCCCCCCACCAGGTTTTCTTAATGACAGTGGATGAGGGGGGCAATGTGATCTGTGTGACAAAGGAGGCTCCATCATGAAGGCGCTCTATATCCCCCTCGTGCTGCTGAGCGGCATGCTGGCCTTTGGCCTGTGGACCGGCGCCTATGCCCAGTCCCATGCCCAGGGCTGGACCGCCGCTCTGCAGGAGGCTGACCAGCTTGCCCAGGAGGAGAATTGGGATGCCGCCGAAGAGGCCATCCGCCGCGGCTATGAGGACTGGAACAGCCGGCAGGTCTTTCTCCATGTCATTATGGAGCATGCGGAGCTGGATGAGGCGGAGGTGCTCTTCTCCGCCGCCTTTGCCGCCTGCGACGCCCGGGATGTCCCGGACTTCCATGCCGCCCTCGGTCAGCTGGACACGCAGCTGAACCTCCTGGCGGAAACCCAGCAGCTGTCCATCCAAAACGTGTTTTGAAATACGGATCGCACCGGGGAAAGGCCCTTCCGTCAGCCCCGGTGGAAATCTCCCCGCCGGGCGGATGCGCCGGAGCGGCTGATAACGTCTCCTCCAAAGCGGATCCCTTGCCCCATGCAGGATGACCATTCCGGGTGTTGAGCGTCCAAGTATTTTCCCATCCAGGCCATACCGTTTTTCCTGCCTTTTTCTCAAAATCCCGTCAGCATTCCAGAAAAACGAGCGCAAAAGGAGGGAGATCAAGGCTTGATCCTTAAACCCCCTCTTGTCATTTTCAGCGGGACAAGCGACCTGATTGGAATGTGCGGTCAACAGGGAGTTCTAAGGTAATTGCATTATACCACATCAGACGCCCCGCCGCAACCCGTTGCTGCCGGCTCTCCTCCTCTGATACCTCTTAAAATATGTATATACCATAAAATGATTCCCTGATAAAGCTCTGCCGCCTGCATCCGATTTCTGCTTGCAAAATTGGCCCTAACAGCATTGGGATTAATAACAATCAAGGATCGTTTTCAGGATCCCGCCGCATGAATACTCCGGGATCTGAGGCACCCAGAGAGTCCCCGCTTTTACCGGAAACGCGGTTTACTGCGGAATGGACCGCCGCCGCATCATCCCCATCGCAAGAAATGGGCGAACCATAAGGTTCGCCCATTTCACGCTATGCCCGTTTTCCCTTCAATGGATCTCGAGGCAGGAACAACACCGGAGGGAACATGGCCCCATGCCGTATCCGTTAGTTTTCGTATGACCTCCAGAGGAAGGTCACGATCTGCGCCCGTGTGCAGTCAGCGTTTGGAGAGAAGGTCGTCGCGCTGGTGCCGCTGGTGATTCCCTCGGAAACCGCCCAGTCTACGGCCTTTGCATAATAAGCATCGGCGCCCACATCTGTAAACGCGCCAGACGCGGAAACGCTGGGGGACTGCTGTGCTCTCCAGAGGAAGGTCACGATCTGGGCGCGGCTGCAGGTGGCATTGGGGCTGAAGGTTGCTGCGCTGGTGCCGCTGGTGATCCCCTTCTCAACAGCCCACAGGACTGCCTTGTAGTAGTAGGAATCGGAGGCTACATCCGTAAAGGGGTTCTCGGCGATCCCCGGCTCCGGGGAACCTGCCGCCCGCCACAGGAAGGTCACGGCCTGGGCCCGCGTGCAGGCGGCGTTGGGGCTGAAGGTCGTCGCGCCGGTGCCGCTGGTGATCCCGTTTTCCACCGCCCACAGCACAGCGTCGTGGTAATAGGCGTCAGAGGGGACATCCGTGAACGGATTGGAGTCGGCAGGCTTTTCCGGAGTCTCCTCCGCCGTCAGGCTGCCGGAGGCTGTGGAGACGGTCACGCCGGCGGGGGTAACGGAGACGGTCTGGGCAGTACTGGCTTTCTGCGTAAACACATTGCTGCCGGTGACGGTGGCAGAAATATTGCTGTCGGATGTCACGGCCACCTCCTCGTCCCCCACATCCACCGCAAGGCCGGTGTCCGTACCGGAGACGGTGACGCTGTTCCAGCTGTCGCCCAGCGCGTCAGAGGTGACGGAGAGTGTCTGGGGCGCGGCCCGGTCGCTGCTGATGCTGATCTGTCCATCGTCTGTGATCTTCAGGCTTTTCAGACCGTCGGAATCGGCGGACACATAATAGTCGCCCAGCAGCAGACTGACCTCGCCGGCAGAATCTTCCGGGACAACGAGGGTATAACTGCTACTGTCCGGCAGAACAAAATCCGCAGTTGCAGTGCCATCTCCCTCTACAAACAGATTTAACCCGAGTTCCATCGTGCCGGATATGTACTTGCCGTCACGGAACTCCACATACTCCCCGTTTCCAGCGGTCAGCGTATAACTGGAAAGCGTAGTATCAAAAATATTGGCGGAAGTAGATGTCTGTGCGGACACGGCTTTTCCAGATAAGTACTCCTGGATGTTGATATAGTCAAATGTGCTGGACGCTTGTGCTACTGGCTGATTGGTTGTAATCACCGCATATTCACCATAGTTGAGTGCCGAGAGTATGCTGGTAAATCGAATAGATTGATAGTCTTTACTGATGACCATGGTATCCATGGTGCGCTGGTTGGGATCCCAAATCAAAATACTGTATGATCCGTCTTTGTTTGTCTCGCAGTCCATAGCAACAATGGCATGACCACTTGAATCTCCTCTTTGAATCTCGTCAACGCTGTAGTATTTCTCGCCAAACACAAAACTCACCACAACTGGGCCAACTCCGCTCTGGAGAAGTTCTACCAGTTCCTGGTTATACGTGCGTTTCAGGTACGGCAGTTCGAAAAAATAAGTTCCACCATGGGGAGTTGCCTGCTGTAGATGATAGTAGTTGATCAAATTAAATATGGTCTGGTCAGACTTCGGCGTTGCCAGATCATACAGCACATCTGCGCCGCTCTGGAAATAGCCAGGGTCGATCCGCCCTGCATAACGCAGCGCATATACAGCAGACATTCCAAAACAGGAGCCGCTCCAGGAATCCGTCATATAGTCGTACACAAAACGCCAATCTGCTGATGACAGCCCGCTCTTCAACGCCTCCAGATATTTCCCGGTGATCTCATAGGTACGGCCCGATCCAAATGCGGAGGATGAGTTGATAAAATTAAACCGGTCGTAGTCCCATCCCGCAAACAAGGTCATATCCTCTGTAACAGGCGTGTTAAAATCCCAGGGCGTCTGCTCATCCACATACCACCCCACAAACCGGTAGCCGTCCAGCAGCGGCTCCTCAGGGGTGTCGATGGTCTGCCCTCCGTGGACTGTTTGCGGTTGAGGAGCGCTGATTGCGGATGTCCCCACGTCAAATGTCACAGTAAATGTGGCCAGCGACTCCCACACCGCATACAGGGTCAGATCCTCTGTGATGGGGGTGGAGAAATCTGTCCACATCGTCCCGTCCCCGGTGGCCCATCCCACAAAGCGGTAATTCTCCCGGACGGGATCCTCAGGAGGGGTCACAACGATGCTGCTGTCGTTCGTGGAAATTAAGTCGGACTTATAGGGCCCGTCATTCCCCACAAAAAAGCCCTCGGTGCAGATGAAGGAGATATCGAGCGTCTCCACCTGCTTGCTGTAATGGATGGCAAGGGTCATATCCCGTGTCACAGGCATCTCGGAGGTCCATTCCTCGCCGGTCTCCACATCGTACCAATACAGGAATGTATATCCTTCGCTCATCTGGGGGGTGGGCAGGTCTGCCGTTTCCCCCTCGTTTACAAGGATTGGCCGATAGGTGCGCACAGACTCCTGCCCTGTGCGCAGGGTGACCCGGAATAATTTCGGGACGACAATTTCCTCCTGGCCCGATTCGTCCTTACCCTCATCCTCGCCCGTCTGTGTATTGTCATCACCGTCGATGGTAACAGTACCGTCGGTTACGATGTCCTGCTCATAAGCCAGCGCCGGCGCCGGCAATAATCCCAGGCACAAAGCTATCGCCATCAGCATTGCCAGGATCCGCAATTTTGCTTGTCCCATTTCTTTTTCTCCCCTTCTTTTATTCGTGTCTCTCAGCCGCAAAAAACAGTTATGCCGCCAAGATTATAGCAGTTATGCTCCATTTCAGTCAAGCGCCATAACAGGCAAAATACCAGTGCAATTGCTCAGAGGCGGTTGTCAGGGAGGAATACGCACACAGGGCATTTCCCTTCGCCTGAAAAGAATGCAACGGGCCTGGATATCTTCCCCCCTTCTCCATGGAATGATTTTCCCAGCCGGATCGTCCTGTTTCCCTGTCTTTTTCCAAGAGCTCCGCCCTATTTGGGGAAAATAAGCATAAAAGAAGGGAGCCTAAGGTTTGATCCTTAGACTCCCTCTTGTCATTTTCTATGGGGCAAACGACCTAATTTGAATGTGAGGTCATCAACAGCTATTTCTCCTCCATCAGCTTGTTCAGCTCCACCATAAAGGTGCTGATATCCTTGAACTGCCGGTAGACCGAGGCAAAGCGCACATAGGCCACCTCGTCCACTCCCTTGAGTTTCTCCATGACCTGCTCCCCGATGACCTCGGTGCTGACCTCCCGCTCCAGGGCGTTCTGCAGATTCTGCTCGATCTCGTCGGTAAGCCGCTCCAGCTGGGCCAGGGGTACCGGCCGCTTTTCGCAGGCCCGGATCATGCCGCCCAGAACCTTGCTCCTGTCAAATGCCTGACGGCTCCCATCCTTTTTGATCACCACAATGGGCAGGGATTCCACCGTCTCATAAGTGGTGAATCGGTTTTCACAGGAGAGACACTCCCGGCGGCGGCGGATGCTGTTGCCCTCGTCCGCCGGGCGGGAATCCACCACCTTGCTCTCTTTAAAGCCACAGTAGGGACACTTCATGGCGTTTCCTCCGTTTCTTGGGTATAGCTTGCCTATTTTGATTATAGTATAGCACATCTGCACAAGATATGGTAGCCTTCCTTTACGATTTTCCCCGATTTTTTCCTGGAGATTTTACCATCACCGGCTCCTCCCGCTCGTTAAACGCCAAAACCACATAGGGCCGGCCCTCCAGGGGCTGAATACGGGCAAAGCAAAAGAGATCCGTCATGGGAAAGGGTCGGTCGGCGCGGTAGGGAATGGCCAGGCACCGCAGCCCCCGCTCCCGCCGCCACAGAAGGCCCTCCATCCCCTGCAGCCGCCCCTGAAAGGGCGGACGGGCAAAAAATGCCTCCGACCGCTCCACCGGCCGCCAGGGCGCCTCCGCCGCAAAGGAGAAGGACAGCCGCATCTGCCCCTCCACCGGCTCCCCCAGAGCCTGCAGCTCCCCCTTCAGCAGCATCCGCCGCAGCAGGAGGCTGCCGTCCCGGGGCTCCAGCACGCCCAGCGAGACCTCCCCCTCCCGGCAGACCAGATAGCCGCGGAAGAGGCCGCTGTCGTCCCGCTCTGCCGACATCTCCGCCTTTATGCGCTGATCCCCCTGAGGCGTGAGGTGCAGGCATCCCACCTTTGTCCTCCCGTAATAGACCGGCAGCTCCATCCTGCTCCTCCCCTTCCCCTGTCGGCGTACCGGCAAAAAGCGCCCTCTCAGCAGAATATGCCGAGAGGGCGCTGATCTATTCCATCTGTTCAGCCATGCCGCAGATGCTATGCGATGGTGTAGCTCCCCCGCACCAGCAGCTTTACCGTGGCGGCGGTGGCCTCCACCGCCCGCCCCTCGATGGTCATGAGGTAGAGGTGGTTTTTCTCCAGGCCCTGTCCGCCGGCAAGGGTGGCCCCCGACGTGGTGTCCACAAGACCGGGGCTGCTGGTGGCGTAGCACATGGCGGTGCCCACCCGGAGCATCACCTCTGTCCCCACTGCGCCCTCCAGGCGCTGGCCGCTTGTAAGAGTCACCACTGCATAGCCGACGGAGGCAGAACCGGAACCCGCGGAGGCGGACAAGCCGTCCACCTTCTTCTGCAGCGCCGCCTCCAGCTCCTGGTTGCGCTGCTGGAGCGTGGCGTCCGCCTTCTGCATCAGGGTGTCGGTATAGGTCTCCTCCAGGTAGCTCAGCGTCACCAGCGGGTCCTCCTTGGACCCGGCGCCGGCAGCCAGGGCCACCAGCGTCACGGCGGTGAGCACCACGGCCAGGGTGGGCAGAAAACGGGCGATGCGGTCTCTTCTCATGGGCGTCCTCCTATGTAATGCCGCGCCGGTCCTCTCCGGGACGGCGGCACGGCAGCCGTATTTCAGACCAGGCGGTCACTGTGCAGGCCAAAGCTGACGGCAATGGCGTTGTCAATCCGCTCCATCAGCTCCGCGTCCACCCGCCCCATCTTCTCGCGCAGCCTGCGCTTATCCAGGGTGCGGATCTGCTCCAATAATACCACAGAGTCCTTCGTAAGTCCATAGTTTTGTGCGGCCAGCTCGATATGGGTGGGCAGCCGGGCCTTCCCGGTCTGGGAGGTGATGGCCGCAGCGATCACCGTGGGGCTGTAGCGGTTGCCGGTGTCGTTTTGTATGATCAGCACCGGGCGCACGCCCCCCTGCTCGCTGCCCACCACCGGGCTGAGATCCGCATAATAAATATCGCCGCGCTTGACACTTGTATCCATTGTAATTCACGCTCCGCCGGAAGGAAGTGTCACGAATGTGACCACTATCATTCTCCCACGCAGCCACGGAATTTATACAGCGCCGCTCAAAAAGGGCGGGCTGCATCATGCTGCCCCGCATCATCCTATGCCGCCCGCCGCCCGCCGGTTCCTCCGCAGCGCGGAGCGGCCCGGCGGATCATCTCCGCCGGACCGCTTTCAAATGTAATCAGGATATCCAGCCGCGAGCTCACAGGCCATCAAAGGTACATCCTCAGCTCAGTCTCCACCACCTTGCCGCCCTTGAGGAAGATGCGGGGCACCCGCTTGTTCACCGCGCAGGTCAGCTCATAGGAGATGGTCCCGGCGATATCCGCCAGGCGGTTGACGCTGTTGCGCTTGCCGAAGATCTCCACCTCGCTGCCCACCTCCACATTTGGGGCGTTTGTCAGGTCCACCATGCTCATGTCCATGCAGATCCGGCCGCACTGGGGGACAGGCCCGTCCTCTGTCATCACCTCGCAGCGGTTGGAGAGGGTGCGGAAGAACCCGTCGGCATAGCCGATGGGCATGACGCCGACGCGGGTGGGCTGCTCCACCTTGTAGGTCCGGCCATAGCTGACCGTGCACCCGGCATCCAGCGTCTTGACGCTGCTGATGGTGGTCTTGAGGGTCATCACCGGCTTGAGGCCCAGCTTTTCCGCCCCCTCGCTGCAGCCGTAGAGGATAATGCCCGGGCGGACCATGTCCAGTTTCATCTCCTCATAGTAGTTCACCGTGGCGCCGCTGTTGCCGCAGTGGCGCAGGGCAAAGGTCCGCCCCCGGGCGGCCAGGGCGTCGATTAAGCGGGTAAAGCGGCCGAACTGCTCCTTGGTAAACGCCACGCAGTCCGCCTTGTCCGGCTCGTCGGAGACGGCGAAGTGGGTGAAGATCCCCTCCGCCTCCAGACCCGGCAGGTCGCAGACCCGCAGGACGGTTTCCACCGTGTCGTCAAAATGCTCCCCGTCGCAGAGGAATCCCAGCCGGGACATGCCGGTGTCGGCCTTGATGTGAATCTTCAGCGTGCCGCCCGCCGCCGCGGCCGCCGCGCTGTAGGCCCGGGCCGCATCCTCGCTGACCACAGCCTGGGTGACGTTGTTTTCCATGAGCAGGGCCGTGTTCTCCGGCGGGGTATAGCCCAGGATCAGGATCGGGAGCTTGACGCCAGCCTTTCGGATCTCCCGCGCCTCGTCCAGGTTGGATACCGCCAGGTATCCGGCTCCCAGCGCCTCCAGCTCCCGGCTCAGCACCCGGGCGCCGTGGCCGTAGGCGTCGGCCTTCACCACGCCCAGCACCTTGACCTCCTTGCCAACCCGGTCCTGCAGCACATGAAAGTTGTACGCCAGCGCGTCCAGATCAATCTCCGCCCAGGTCCTCCGCAGCAGTTGTTCCATCGTTCCATCCTTCTTTCGTAAAATTAGTAAATTCCACCATGTAGATCACCGCGCCGTCCACGGTGATTTCGCCCCGCAGCGGGAGATCGTCCTCCCCAAACCACACGGCGTAGTAGACCTTTTCGTCATCCTCCCCTGTCACCTCAAAGGTGACCCGGAGGCACTGCGTCTCCCCCACGTCCTCCCGGCAGTACTCCAGGGGATACCCCTCCGCCATGGCCTGCACCATGCTGGGGACCGCCCACATCGGCGAGAGCTGGGTGCCGGAGTAGATGCCCGCATCCAGCATCACATCGTCGTAGCTCAGCTGCAGCGTCTCCCCGTCCACCGTGGCGGCGATGCCGCTGAGGGACTCCGGCGCAGTCACCTCCACCCGGGAGGACTCCGGCGTGTAGTCGCAGACCAGGGAGTAGGTCCGCACCTCATCGCCAAAGTGGCAGGTCAGCTCCGCCTCAACCTGGGCGGCCGTCATTTCTTGATACTGCGCTTGTATATCCAGCGTCTCCGTCTCCACGGCGCCGCAGGCAGACAGCAGCAGGCCAAGGCTTATCATCGGTGCAAAAAGCCGCGCTTTTCGCACAGGGCACACTCCTTATCCCATCATTTTCTGTAAAGTCTTTTCCCTTTATTGATTATTATTCTTC
The DNA here is from genome assembly GCA_904398675.1 of uncultured Oscillospiraceae bacterium. Classification (GTDB taxonomy): domain Bacteria; phylum Bacillota; class Clostridia; order Oscillospirales; family Oscillospiraceae; genus CAJFPI01. The sequence continues at coordinate 261 of CAJFPI010000130.1, read as the reverse complement.
GGTATTTTATCCAGCCGTCAGCTCACGAAACACCTGGCCGAAGGTCCCAGGCAGCTCTCCGGGCGCCATGGCGTAGGCGGTTCGCTCCCGCTCCAGGACTTCCCCCGCCCGCCCGTGGATCCACACAGCGGCGGCTACCGCTGCAGAGGGCTCCATCCCCTGGGCCAGGAGGGAGGCAAGAAGGCCCCCCAGCACATCGCCGGAGCCCCCCTTTGCCAAACCGCTGCCGCCGGTGGTGTTGACATAGCAGCTGCCGTCCGG
>CAJFPI010000129.1 GCA_904398675.1 uncultured Oscillospiraceae bacterium | reverse complement strand
GTTTAACGTCGATCACTTTGGCGCAGCCTCCTTTCCAGCTTGCCCTGGAGCCAGGTAAAGATCAGCACCAGGATCAGATACATGACTGCGGTAATGATATAGGGATACATTGGCTCATAGGTGTTGGTAATGATAGCCCTGGCAAAATAGACAATCTCCTTGCCGCCGATGACGTTAATAAGGGAGGTGTCCTTCAGCAGGGTGATAAACTCGTTGCCCAGGGAGGGCAGAATCGCCTTGAAGGCCTGGGGAATGACGATAAAGCGCATGGTGTCGAAGTACCCCATCCCCAGAGACCGCCCCGCCTCCATCTGGCCGGGGTCCAGGCTCATAAGGCCCCCGCGGATGATCTCCGCCACATAGGCCCCGGAGTTGATGCCCAGAGCCAGCGCGCCGATCAGCGTCTTGTTCCGGCTGCTGGCAAAGATAGCCAGGCCCATGATCAAAAGCTGGACCATCATGGGGGTGCCGCGGATGATTGTGACATACACCTTACAGACGGCATTCACCAGCCCCAGAACAGGATTGCGCCGCCCGAGACGCTGCTGGTCGTGAGCGGTGCGGATCACGGCCACCACCACGCCCAGGATCACGCCGATGATCAGGGCCATCACCGTCACCTCAAGGGTGGTGAGCAGGCCCTCGAAGTACATGGTCCACCGATCCTCATAAAACCAGGCGCGGTAGAACTTCATATAGGCATCCTGCCAGAAATTGGGATTTTCCAGAGCGTGAAACGTCTCATACAGCTGGGTGAAATCCATTTGTGCGATCCCCTTCTTTCTCCGTCATAGCAGTGCAAAAGGAGTGGCTCTCGGCCGCTCCTTTTGCGGATATTGTCTTTGCGCCTTATTCGGCGGTGATGTACTTGTCGATGATGGTCTGGACCGTACCGTCCTCAATCATCTCACCCAGAGCGGTATTGATGGCGTTGAGCAGAGCGGTGTTGCCCTCATCCACAGCAGCGCAGTAGTCCTCCTCTACCCAGGCGCCGTCCAGGATGGTCAGGCCGGCGTCGGGATTGGCGGCCACATAGGCCTTGGCGGGCTCATTGTCGATGATGACCGCGTCGATGGTGCCGTTGATCAGCTCCTGCACAGCGGTGGCGCCGTTATCATAGCCGGTCACATGCTCCTCGCCGTAGCCGCCTTCCTCCGGGGGATAAGAGGCGTAGATAAAACCGGTGGTGCCCCGCTGGGTACCGATCATCTCGGCATTGGCCAGATCGTCGATGGACTTGATGTCGGAATCTTCCTTGACGATGACCACCTGGACACCGGTGGCATAGCTGTCGGTGAAGTCCATGGTCTCGTCCCGCTCTTTGTTATAGGACAAGCCGGCCAGCATCATGTCGGCGGCGTTGTTCTGCACCGCCATCTGGGCGGCATCAAAGTCCATGTCGTCGATTACCAGCTCCAGATCCAGCTTGTCGGCGATGGCCATGGCGATTTCGATATCAATGCCCTCCAGGCCCTGGTACACGCCTTCGCCGTCAGCCAGCATCTCGTAAGGCGGAAAAGCGGCGTTGGTGGACATAATCAGCTTGCCCGGCTCCACCAGAGAGTCGGCAAAGTCGCCGTAGGCGCTGGTGTCATTGGTGTTGCCATCGTCTCCGGTGTCGTTCGTACCGGCGTTGCTGCCGTTATTCGTCCCGTTGTCGGCCGCGTTGTTCCCGCCGCAGGCGGTGAGCAGCACACCCAGCATCGATACAGCCAGGATCAGTGCAATCAGTTTCTTCATTCTCCAATCTTCCTTTCTCTCCCTATGCGGGAGCTAAACTGTATCCGTATTATATCTGCATAAATATTCATTTTCAATTGGCATTATCACCAAATTTAAGGGAATTGCCCTCTCCCCTTCTGTTGATTTAAGAGGGAGCCATTCGGGAAAATTTGCAGATGGTTTTCCGTTTTGGCGGGAGCGGCCTGTTTTTCCCCCGGGTCTGCTGCATATTTTTTGTAATTATACACCCTATTCACTGAGATGGACACGGTTCATCCGGTCTGCCGCATAGCGCTCGCCGTGGACCATGTCATACACCGCATCCTCCCATGCCGTGTAGAAGGCGTCCGCCGCCGCGCCAAGGTCATCCACCCGGTTCCCCTCCGCGTCCACCAGCACATTGCCGGAGCGGTAGGTCATCAGGCTGCGTCCAGTCTCATGGAGCCAGGCATAGTAGGGGGTGTTGCTCACCCCGGCCAGATCCAGGATCTCCGAGGCGATAAAGGAGGCGCTGAGATCGCGGCGCGTGCCGGCGGTCTCTCCCAGGTCGTAATTGGCCCAGATGATATAATCTGTAGAGAGCATCTCCTGGTAGTCCTCTGCAGTCCAGCCCGCGGCGGTGGGGGCGGAGACATAGTCCAGCGCGGAATACACCGATTCATCGTCGGAGAGGTACATGCTGGCGGTGTGGTCCCCGGCAAACACCAGCATCACCGGCTCATCCACCTGGGAGAAGTAATCCGTCAGCCTGCCCAGCATCTGGTCCGCGTCGTAGATGCCGTTGACATAGCACTGGAGCACCTCCAGGTCCGCGTCGCTGAGCTTATCGCTTGTCACCTCCACCCGGTCCTCGCTGTACCGCCCGGCGTAATAGGGCTGATGGTTCTGCATGGTCATGGCGTAGAGGTACAAGGGCTCCTCCCTGTTCTCCTCAAACAGAGAGATCAGCACATCGGCGGTGGAGTTGTCGTCAAAGTATCCGCCCTCATAGGTGGCCTGCTGCTGGTAGGCGTCCATAAACAGCATGGTGTCAAAGCCGATCAGGGGGAAATTGGTCTCCCGGTTATACAGCGCGTTGGTATGGGCGTGGAATCCGATGGCCTGATACCCATTCTCCTTGAGCACCTTGACATAGGAGGGCAGCGCCTCGTACTCCTCCGCCGACAGCTCCGTGTTGGCCCTGTTGGGATCGATCATGGCGGTGGGAACGCCCATAAAGCTCTCCATCTCCACCCATCCGGTGCCGCCGCCGGTGGTGATGCTGTAGAACCGGCCGGACTGGGCGGTCTCGGCGAGGGCGTGGTAATTGTACAGCGGGTCCTCTGAGAAGGTGACGTTCGGCAGCCGCGTCACGTCCATAAAGCTCTCGCTCATAATAAAGATAATGTGCGGCGTCCTGGCATCGCCCCGGGCCGCCTCCTGTGCATCCAGGTCGCCCTCCATCTCCTGCAGCAGCTGCTGCATCCGCAGCTCGCTGTATTCCTCGGACCCGGCCGCCCGGGCGCCCAAAGCGGTGGACAGCAGGCTCAGGGATACGCCGCAGGCGGCGTCCCGATCCACCTGGGTGGGGTGTGCCTCATACTGCGCGGCGCAGTAGGGCTCCAGCCAGGTGACGGCGGAGACGCACACGACCAGAAGGGCCGCCCCAGCCTGGGCCATGCCGGCGCGCAGGGAAATCCGCGGTGCCAGAATATCCAGGACCAGCGCCAGCAGCACCGGCGCCGCCGCCAGGGCCAGCGCCCCCCATGTGGTGCCGGAGATGGAGATCCGGTCCATGGCAAAGCCGGCCACCCCGCCGAAATCCCCTGCCAGGGCAAAATCTGTCAGCATCAGCGGCTCGCCGTTAATCGCTGTTTTATAGTAGCTGACCAGCGTCAAGGCCAGGGGGATCAGCTCTGTGATCAGCAGCGACAGGGAGGCGATCCGGGTCAGACCGTACAGCAGCCACAGCAGGGCGCTGGTCAAAAGCCATGTGACGGCAGCAGCAGCCGCGTGGCCGGCGAGCCACCGGAGGGCCCCCTCCCCGCTCTGGAGGGAGATCATCTGGCAGGCCAGCACAGCCGCCAGAGGCCCGATCAGCAGCACAGCCGCCCGGCACGCCTGCAGCCAGGGCCGGCGCCCCAGGCGCCCTGTTTTTTCTTCGATTAACAGATCACGCTGGTCCAAAACCATCCCTTCTTTCCATAAAAAGAGCCCCTGATGTCGAAAAAAGGCGGGTCTCCAAATTTATCAGGCTCTACTATACGCCGCAGCCGCAGGTTTGTCAAACCCCATTCCCTCCCATCCCTGCCGCCTGATTCCTCCCCTGCCGCCGCACGCCTCTTCAAAAAAGCACAGCGGCCCGGGGCAAGGCGCCCGGACCGCTGCCTTTTCATTTTTTAACGGCGCCCTCCTGCTCCGTCTCCCCGGCAGCCGCCGCCTCCGCCGGGGCGCTGCGGCCATAGATCTCTGTCCAGCGCCTCAGGCGGCGGACAAGCGCCTCGTCAAACGCGCCGGGCAGCATCCGCCAGCGCCAGTTGCCGCAGTCGGTCCCCGGGGCGTTCATCCGTGCCTCCGCCCCCAGCTCCAGAAGGTCCTGCATGGGGACGATAAAGGTGTCCGCCACGCTCTGCATTCCAGCGCGGATCACGGCCTGATTCAGTTTCTGCCGGGGGGCAAGGCCCAGATATTCCCGGGCAAAGCGGATGTTCTCCCGATCCACCGTCTTCTCCCACTGGACCAGGGTCTCGTTGTCGTGGGTGCCCACATAGCACACGCAGTTGCGCCC
>CAJFPI010000128.1 GCA_904398675.1 uncultured Oscillospiraceae bacterium | reverse complement strand
CGGCCATATAGTCAATGCGGGCCTGGAAGATGCCCTTCACCGTGTCCACATCGGCGTTGTCGCTGACCTCGACAAGGCAGAACTCCCCGTTATTCATGGTCATCATGGTGCCCATCACCAGGCACTGCTTGGTGTCAACCGCACCAAGGCCGGGGTAGTAGCTCTCCAGCACATCGCCGGTGAACTGTGTAAGGCTTCCGAAGGTGTACTGGCTGGTCATATCGCTGTAAAATGCGCTTAGGTCCACGCTGTCAGTTTCCGGCTGCTCCGGGGTAGCCGGTTCTTCCGGAGTCTCCGGCTGCTGGCTGCTCTCCTCCTTAAAGCTGCAGCGGACGATGCAGCTGGCCTTCTGCTCGCCACAGGTCACAGTGATGGTGGCATTGCCCGGCGCCACGGCGGTAACCGTGCCGTCAGACGCCACGGTGGCCACATCCGTATTGCTGCTGGTGAAGGTGCAGGTCCCCTCCACACCGGAAACCGTCAGGCGGTAGGTGGCGTCGGCGGAGAAGAGCGTAAAGTCCGTGCGGCTGAGGGTCATGCCCGCCGTCTCAGGCTTCTCTGCGTCGCCGGAGGCGCCTGTGCTGCCGCTGTTACCATTGTTTCCGCTGCCGGCAGCGTCACCGTCAGACGGCGCATTGCTGCCATCTTCGTTGTCCGAAATATCGCCGTCCTCCCCATCGGGAACAGTCGGCTCCTGCACATCCGAATCACCGGCATTCTCCCCGTCTTCCGGGCTGTCCGGCTGCTGCGTCTGGCTGCCGTTATCACCGGCATTGTTGTTGCTGGAATTGTTCCCACAGGCTGCCAGTCCCAGCACAAGCACCAGGGACAGCAAAAGTGCAAGCAGTTTTTTCATGTAAATACTTCCTCCTCAATGATCCTTCCCAAACAGGGTTCTGGCTATGTTAGACGGAGCCGGTGCAGATTGGTTCCCTTTTTCCCAAAATTTTTTCTTTTGCCCCGGCGGCCCCTGTAAACACCGCAAAACCGGGCCGGAAAAGAAAACTTTCCTCTTTACACAATAGAATGCATGTTCTATAATATAGAAAAATACCAAACGGAAGGAGGCGCGGGAAATGCGTGGAAGGCCGGTCACCTGCTGCTTTACCGGGCACCGCCCGTCCAAGCTGCCCTGGGGCTATCAGGAAAAGGATCCGCGCTGCCGGGCGCTGAAACGGCGGCTGCAGGATGCGGTGGACGCGGCTTACGCCGAGGGGTTCCGCCACTTCATCTGCGGCATGGCCCTGGGCAGCGACTTCTACTTCGCCGAGGCGGTGCTGGATCTCAAGGGGCGGAAGGGGGACGTGACGCTGGAGGCCGCCCTCCCCTGCCCCACCCAGGCCGACAGCTGGAGCCGCCAGGACCGGCAGCGCTATGCCGATCTCCTGGCGCAGTGCGACTACGAGACCGTGGTGCAGGACCACTACGCCCCGGGCTGCATGCAGCGGCGCAACCGCTATATGGTGGACCACAGCGCCCTGGTGATCGCGGTGTACGACGGCAGCGCCGGCGGCACCCGGCAGACACTGGAGTACGCCATTCGCCGGGGGGTGTCCTTCCTGGATCTGCGGACGGAGGAGGTGTGAGGATGGACCGGGTCATTCTCCACTGTGACCTCAACTGCTTTTACGCCTCGGTGGAGCTGCTGCGTCTGCCCCGGCTGCGGAGCCTTCCGGTGGCTGTCTGCGGCGACCCCTCCTCCCGCCACGGCATCATCCTGGCCAAAAACGAGCTGGCCAAGGGGTTCGGGGTGAAAACAGCGGAGACCATCTGGCAGGCGAAGAAAAAATGCCCGGACCTGGTGTGCATCCCGCCTCATCACCACCGCTATCGGGACTACTCCCGCCGGGTCAACGCCATCTATCTCCGCTACACCGATCTGGTGGAGCCCTTCGGCATTGACGAGAGCTGGCTGGACATCACCGGCAGCATGCACCTCTTCGGCGGCGACGGCATGGCCATCGCAAACCGGCTGCGGGAGACCGTGAAGGCGGAGCTGGGGCTGACACTCTCCGTGGGGGTCAGTTTCAACAAGGTCTTTGCCAAGCTGGGCAGCGACTACCGCAAGCCTGACGCCACCACCCTCATCAGCCGGGAGAACTGGAGGGAGCTCCTCTTTCCCCTGCCGGTGGGGGCGTTGCTGTATGTGGGGCGGGCGGCCCGGCAGGCGCTGGAGCAGTATGGGATCCGCACCATCGGGGACCTGGCGGCCAGCCGGCGGGAGCTGCTGGAGGATCGGCTAGGCAAGCTGGGGGCTCAGCTCCACGACTACGCCAACGGCCTGGACCGCAGCCCGGTGCGGCCCTGGGCGCAGCCGGAGCCCATCAAGAGCGTGGGCAACAGCACCACCTTCTCCAGGAACCTGACCACCAGGGAGGAGGTCCGCACCGGCCTCGCCCTGCTGTGCGACAGCGTGGCCATGCGGCTGCGGCGCAACGGGCTCTACTGCAGCGGCGTGCAGATCACCATCAAGGACCCCCAGTTCAAAACCATCTCCCGGCAGAAACAGCTCCAGCGCAGCACCCATTTGATGAAGGAGCTTCTGGCAGCGGCGCTGGAGCTGTTTGACAGCGCGTGGAAACTGCCCGCCCCCATCCGCCTGCTCAGCGTTACCGCCCTCCACCTCTCTGCGGCGGAAGAGACCTACCTCCAGGGCGATCTGCTGGACGGCGGGGACGAAGGAAAATGGGAGCGGCAGGAAAAGCTGGAGCTGGCGGTGGATTCCATCCGCGAGAAGTTCGGCAGCGGCGCCATCTCCTTTGGCGCCGCCGGCAAGCCCAATCCGCGGGACCTGCCCTGACAGCGCCTGTATTTCCGGTTTTCCCTGTATTCCGGCCGAAAACCGCCGCGCCGGCAGGCAGAACCGCGAAATTTCTTGCCGCAGCCTCTTGCCAAATCGCCCTGTTCCGATTATGATAAAGGCAGATGATCTGTGTGGGACGGCCTCAAAGTAAGACCGGCCGCGCCCCCTTCCGGAAATCCCCGGGCGCGCTGCGCGGCAGCGCACCGCCCTTAATATGAAAGGAGCCAACCTATGAAATCATATCTCGCCATGACCATGGAGGAGCGCCAGGCCGCTTACCAGCAGGAAAAGGCAGCCTTTGAGGCCCTGAAGGCCAAGGGGCTGAAACTGGACATGTCCCGGGGCAAGCCCGGCGCGGAGCAGCTGGATCTCGTCATTGATCTCCAGACGGTCCTCCAGACCAATGCCGACTGCTTTGACGGCGACCTGGACTGCCGCAACTACGGCAACCTGATGGGCATTCCCTCCTGCCGCAAGCTCTGGGCCGACATCCTGGGCGTCAAGGTGGAGCAGGTTATGGCGGCGGGCAACGCCAGCTTGAATCTGATGTACGACACCATCGCCAGAGCCTATACCCACGGCCTGCTCCACAGCGACAAGCCCTGGAGCAAGCTGGAGAAGGTCAAGTGGCTGTGCCCCGTCCCCGGCTATGACCGCCACTTCTTCGTCAGCGAGACCTTCGGCATGGAGATGATCCCCGTTCCCATGGATGAGAACGGCCCGGATATGGACATGGTGGAGACGCTGATCCAGGACAGCGACGTGAAGGGCATGTGGTGCGTTCCCAAGTACTCCAACCCCACCGGCTGCATCTACTCCGAGGAGGTGGTCAACCGCATCGCCTCCATGAAACCCGCCGCCAAGGACTTCCTGATTATGTGGGACAACGCCTACTGCATCCACGAGTTTGACGGCGACTTTGTGCCCTTCCCCGACATTATCAGCCTGTGCGAGAAGTACGGCAACCCCGACATGGTGGTGGAGTTTGCCTCCACGTCCAAGGTGACCCTGCCCGGCGCCGGTGTGGCCTGCATGGCCACCAGCGAAGCCAACATGAAGTATTTCATGAAACTGATGGGATTCCAGACCATCGGCTACGACAAGATGAACCAGCTGCGCCACGTCCGGTTCCTGAAGGACAAGGAGAACACCCTGGCCCTGATGAAAAAGCACGCCGCTGTGCTCAAGCCCAAGTTTGACGCGGTGGTAAATGGCCTGGAGCGGGAGCTGGGTCCCCTGGAGATCGCCAAGTGGAGCCACCCCAAGGGCGGCTACTTTGTGAGCCTCGACGTGCTGGGCGGCACGGCCAAGCGCACCGTGGCGCTGTGCAAGGAGGCGGGCGTGGTAATGACCCCCGCCGGCAACCCCTTCCCCTATGGCAAGGATCCCGCCGACAGCAACATCCGCATCGCCCCCTCCCTGCCCCCCAAGGCGGAGCTGGAGGCTGCGGTGGAGGTGCTGTGCGTCTGCGCCAAGCTGGCCGCGCTGGAAAAGCTGCTGG
>CAJFPI010000127.1 GCA_904398675.1 uncultured Oscillospiraceae bacterium | reverse complement strand
GGCTGGCGCTGCTGTATCCCACCGACTGGGCCACCCCCAGCACGCTGAGAGAGGAGCTCCGCAGCAGCTCCGCCGCCCGCTCCATCCGCCGCTGCCGCAGCCAGGTGTGGACCGGCAGACCGTACAGGCGGCGGAAGCCCGCCTTGAACGCCGTGGCGGAGAGGCAGGCCCGGCGGCTCAGAACTTGGATGGCGAGGGGCTCGTCCAAATGTTCCTCCATATACCGGCGTGTCTCCGCCAGCGCCTGGGCGGCCTCACGCTCCAGCGCCGGGGCCGTATCCGCCTCCGCCTTTTCCGGGGCGGAGAGCAGGTAGAGCAGTTCCACCGACTTCCATACGCACCAGCGGGCCTGTTCTCCGGAAGGCAGGCGGTCCAGGTGGGCAAAGGCCGCCCGGCTCCAGTCCGTGGGGCCCTCCACAGCGCAGCCGCCCCGGCTGGCCATCCACCGCCGCACCCGGCCCGTGTCCAGGGTCAGACCCCCCAGCAGGCCGCAGATGGTTTGCAGGCTCTCCCGTGCGCCCCGGGCGTCCACCGCCACCAGGACACCCTCCAAGGGGACGTCCACGCTGGCTCCGATTATGCCGGAGAGGTCGGTGAGAAGGAGCACCTGCCGTGCCCCTGCCGTCAGGACCGAGCCATCCCGCCGGGTCAGGGTCATTGACCCGGCCAGGCAGAACAGGGCCTCGAAGTGGAGAGGCTCCAGCTTGAGAGGCAGGGAAACCGGCCCCTTGCGCAGAGAGAACAGGCAGGCCCGTGCGCCGGGCATCACCTGGGCCCAGTCCCCCCGGTCTGCCAGAAATTCCGCCAGCATCGTCTACTTCATCTCCATCTATTTGCGCATGGGCCGTTTACCGGCCGAACAGCCCCTTCTTCTCCCAAGGTTCCTTTCGGATCTCCCCCACATCATAGCCGGTGGCGGAGATGGCCGTGCGCAGGGCGGCCTCGTCCAGCTCTGTCTCCGTGATCACCGTGGTTTCATTCTTACTCCGAGACGAGGTGACCTTCTTCACCGGAAAGGCCCTCCGCACCGCGTCGTTTACATGGCTCTCACACATGCCGCACATCATGCCGTTGACCTGGACGGTGTATTTCCACATCATTTATTCCTCCTGTCCGCTCAAATGGTTATATGCAACTAACTTACGGGTATAAAAATACAACTATTTTGGCTGTCTTGCTCAACTCAGCGCCACGTCCAGCGCCATCATGGTGGAGCGCCCCAGCCGGGTGCGGGGCCCCTCCGCCTGCTGGCTCCGCTGGTGGAGGTGGGGGATCAGATGGTCCAGCCCCAGCAGGAAGAGGATTCCGGCCCAGAAGCCGATTGCCGCCGGCAGAAAGGCCCAATTTCCCGCTCCGGCGGACTGCTCCATGGCGGGGATCAGCAGGCTCCAGATGGACGCGGCCACCATCACGCCGGCGGCGAAGCCGGTGAGCCCCCGCTGCACCCGGTTCCCCAGGCCCTTCTTCTTTCTGTTTCAGTAGAATGGCAGATCGGCAATGGTTAGCAATAGCTAACCCCAAAGAAATTATAGCGCCTACCGTATCCATTGTCAAGGAAGAAACTGCCACGTCAAGCCCAATGACTGGAAAGGTATTGTTTTCTAAATGGCTGATCCCCGCTGTGCGGCCTCAAAAGTTTCCCCTTATGTTTCCCTTACCGTGTCAATACCACGCGGGAATGAACGAGATAAACCAGGAAACAAAGTTTGGAAAAGTAAACGATTTACAAAGAAATGGCACGCTTTAGGACAGGATAACAGGAATGGCCATAATTCAAATCCAGTCACTCGGAGCAAAAATCCGCCGTTTCGGTTAAAACAGCGGATTTTTGTTTTGTTCCAAAAAATCTGCGTCAAAATTCATCTTCCCCATCTGACCGCATAAATACCACAGACGGTTTTTTCATGGGAAACCAGGAGGGCGCCCCGCTTCTCAGCGGGGCGCCCTATCTTGTTACAGCATCGCGCTTTCTGTCATACAGACACTATACAGTTACGCGCTCTCCCCGTCCTCCAGAATGGTGATGGAGGTGATTACGGGCTGGTCCTCCTGGGCAATCAGCCCGTTGTCGTCAATGGGCTGGGCATCCGCACAGATCGCATCCACCACATCCATGCCATCGGTTACATAGCCAAAGACCGCGTAACTGCCATCCAATTCGGTGCTGTCCTCCTGGACGATAAAGAATTGGGAACTGGCGCTGTTGTAATCGTCCTCAGAGCGAGCCATGGAGATGGCACCCCGAGTGTGAGAGAGGGGATTCTCCACACCATTATCGGAGAACTCCCCTGTTATGGCAGTTTCGCTGCCGCCGGTGCCGTCGCCGTTGGGGTCGCCGCCCTGAATCATAAAGCCGTCGATGATCCGGTGAAAGGTCAGACCGTCATAGAATCCCTCCCGGGCCAGGGCCACAAAGTTTTCCACCGTCTCCGGGGCGGCGCTTTCGTCCAATTCCACGGTGATGGTTCCATATCCCTCCACCTCGATCTGAGCCGTATAGGTCGTCTGCTCTGTCTCGCTGTCCGCTGAACTGGCGTCATCCGCCTCCCCGCTGCCAGTAGCTTCTCCTGTCCCTGCATTGTCTCCGGCGGACGGATCCGGCTCCTGGCCCTCTCAGTCAACGGTGTCATCCGCACTGCAGCCCACAATCAGGAGCATCAGGCTTGCCATCAGAGCGAGAGAAAAAAGCCTTCCATATGATTTTAATTTTTTCAAAAAATCCTTCCTTTCATATCCAAAATCTGATCCCGTGCGGCTACTCCCGCGGGACCTGTCTCCAGCATATCTTTCCGGACTGAACTGTAACTGAAAGGAGCTATCCGAACTGTAAACGATCTGTAAACCTTGTCTTTGTCTTTCGGGATGCTTCAACAGGCAGCTCCTTCAAATAGCGGCAAATTTCAAGCGTATAAGCCGAATTGTATACCCATATGGGCGGCCAATTTGTGTTTCGGCGCCATGGATGAGGCGAATTACTACACGCACGAAAAATTAGTTTTCCAGGTTTATGGCAGCAACGGATGGAGGGCATCCGCGAACGTCTCCCGCACCAGTTCCACAAAAGCCCTGCGCCGGGGATGATTAGCAAGCGTCTTATAGTACACGCCGTAGGACATGGGCGCGGCGTCCACGATCGGCAGATAGACGAGAGACGGGTCCCGGCGCGGGAAAAAATCCGGCACCACGGCGGCACCATATCCCGCCCGTGCCAGGGTGACAGAGGCCTCTGCGGACTCACAGAAGGATACCTCCAACGGTGAGCGGTCCTCCAGGATGCGGTGCATCAGTTCCCTGCAGCCCTCGGGACACTTCTGGGGATTCAGTCCGACCACAGGGACCTCCCTCAGCTCCCGGAGGCGGAGCTCCCCGGCCCGAGCCAGGGGATGGCCGGCCTCCACCACGGCCACAGCGGGGATTTTCGCCAGCTCCCGGTAGTGGATGGATTTCTTCATCCCGCCCTCCCGGAAGGCCATCACCACATCCACCGCCTCCTCGCTCAGCCGCTGGTAGAGATGCTGAAAGGGGACCACCTGGAAAATCGGATAGATCTGGGGAAAGCGCTCCCGCATCCGTCCCAGAGCAGGCGCCAGATGCAGCACATCGTTATGGGCGTGGCAGCCGATGACAAAGGGCTCCCTGACATCCTCCGCGGCGGACTCGGCCCGTTTTTTTGCCCGCCGGGAGATCTCCAGCATCGCTCTGGCATCATCAAGGAAGAGAAGGCCCGCCTGGGTCAGTTCCACCGTCCGGGTGGTGCGCCGGAACAGCTGCGTCCCCAGCTCCGCCTCCAGGGAGTGGATCTGCTGGGTGACGGCGGGCTGGGTCACATGGAGCTGTTCCGCGGCCCGGGCGAAGTTCAGCGTCTCCGTCACCGCCAGGAAACAGGATAACTGCATGGTGTTCACCGTGGATATTCCTCCTATTTATAAGGATTTCTTATTGATGATAGCATAGTCTGAATTCACATACAAGAGAAAATCTCTATAATACTTCTGTGTGAGGCCGAATGGTTTTCCGCCGGACGATTCTCCACGGAAGACCTGCTAACAAAAGTCAAGTAGAAATTTCAGATTTGGGGGAGCGGCAAAAAGACAACACAAAATCAAGCCGCTGAGCATCTC
>CAJFPI010000126.1 GCA_904398675.1 uncultured Oscillospiraceae bacterium | reverse complement strand
GGCCTTGTGCCGCTGCTGGTGCTGTTTGTCCTGTTCTCCGCGGTGCTGAACCTGCTGATGGGCTCTGCCAGCGCCAAGTGGAACATTCTGGCCCCGGTGTTTGTCCCCCTTTTCATGCTGATGGGCTATACCCCGGAGCTGGCCCAGCTGGCCTACCGCATCGGCGACTCCTGCACCAACGTCATTACCCCCCTCATGAGCTACTTCGCTATGATCGTGGTCTGCGCCCGCAGATATGACCCCAAGGCGGGCATCGGCACGCTGACGGCCACCATGCTGCCCTACAGCGCCGCCTTTCTCATCTCCTGGACCCTTTTGATGCTTTTGTGGGTGCTGGCGGGCCTTCCCATCGGCCCGGGGACGGGGATCTACCTCTGAAGGAGGGGCGGGGGACCGCCCCCTTCCAGCAGGGGGAGCATCTGCCGGCGCTGGAAAACATTTGCGCCGCTGTACGGCCTGATTTGCAATAATTCTTAACAGAATTTTAACATACCATCTAGAAAAAAGGTGTAATTTTGTGCTATAATGCTGAACGATTCAGAATATGCTGAGAAAAAATACCGTCGGACGCATCCGGCGGATCACTACGGAGAGTTGCCATGAGAGAGAACACACCAAGCACCCTGTCTCTTGGGATCGACGTGGGCAGCACCACGGTGAAGGTGGTGCTGATGGATAACGACCAGATCCTGTATCAAGAGTACCAGCGCCACATGTCCCAGGTGAGACAAAAAGCATTGGAGCTGATCGACCAGGCGGCCCCCCTCATTGGGGACCGCCCCTTTGCCGTTTCCCTGTCCGGCAGCGCCGGGCTGGGCCTGGCGGAATCCATCCACATGCCCTTTGTCCAGGAGGTGTTTGCCACCGGGGAGGTGGTCAAGCGCCTGGAGCCGGACACCCAGGCGGTGATCGAGCTGGGGGGCGAGGACGCCAAGATCATTTTCTTTGAAGGCGGCGTGGACGAGCGGATGAACGGCTCCTGCGCCGGCGGCACCGGCGCCTTCATCGATCAGATGGCCACCCTGCTCAACGTCACGGTGGACGAGATGGACCAGATGAGCCTGCGCCACCAGCGGATCTACCCCATTGCCAGCCGCTGCGGCGTGTTTGCCAAGACGGACATCCAGCCCCTTCTCAACCAGGGGGCCAACAAGGAGGATGTGGCCGCCAGCATCTACCAGGCTGTGGTGAACCAGACCATTGCGGGTCTTGCCCAGGGGCGGAGGATCACCGGAAAGGTCCTCTTCCTGGGGGGACCCCTCTATTACTGTAAGGGGCTGAGAGAGCGGTTTCAGGAGACGCTGCACCTCACAGACGAGGAGGCGGTGTTCCCGGAGTACGGCCGCTTTGCCGTGGCCTACGGCGCGGCGGTCTATGCCCAGCGCACCGGCGCCACCACCACTGTGGCGGAGCTGAAGGGGGCCATTGAAAAGAGCCTTGCGGAGCGTACGGTGGCAAACCGGCTGCCTGCCCTTTTTGAAAGCGAGGCGGAATACGACGCCTTCCGCGCCCGCCACGCCGGGGCCGACGTTCCCCGGCGGGACATCGCCTCCTATGCGGGAGACGCGTGGCTGGGCATCGACTGCGGCAGCACCACCACCAAGCTGGCCCTGCTGTCCAGGGACAAGGAGCTCCTCTATACATATTACGACTCCAACCGGGGCAACCCTGTGGAGCTGGTGCGGGAGCAGCTGGAAAAGATCTACGCCCTGTGCGGGGACCGCATCCGCATCTGCGGCAGCGCCGTCACCGGCTACGGCGAGGAGCTGATCCAGAACGCCTTCGGCGTGGACAAGGGGGTGGTGGAGACCATTGCCCACTACACCGCCGCCAAGTACTTCTGCCCGGAGGTGGACTTTATCCTGGACATCGGCGGCCAGGATATCAAGTGCTTTAAGATCAAAAACGGGGCCATCGACTCCATTATGCTCAACGAGGCATGCTCCTCCGGCTGCGGGTCCTTTATCGAGACCTTTGCCAGGTCCATGGGCTATGACATTGCCGACTTTGCCGAGAAGGGCCTCCACGCCGCGGCCCCGGTGAACTTGGGCAGCCGCTGCACGGTGTTCATGAACTCCTCGGTGAAACAGTCCCAGAAGGACGGGGCCACCGTGGAGGACATCTCCGCCGGCCTCTCCATGAGCGTGGTGAAAAACGCCATTTACAAGGTGATCCGCGCCGGCAGCGCCGACGAGCTGGGGGAGCATATCGTGGTCCAGGGCGGCACCTTCTATAACGACGCGGTGCTCCGGGCCTTTGAGCGGGAGCTGGGGCGCAACGTGATCCGCCCGGCCATCGCCGGCCTTATGGGGGCCTACGGCGCCGCTCTCTACGCCATGGATCTCACCGCCTCCACCCTGATCACGGCGGAGGGGCTCAAGGCCTTCCAGCATACGGCCAAGGCCGCGGTGTGCCAGGGCTGCGCCAACCACTGCCGCCTGACGGTCAACACCTTTGGAAACGGAAAGAAGTTCATCTCCGGCAACCAGTGCCAGAAGGGGCTGGGCCTGAAGGTCACGGAGGAGCTTCCAAACCTCTACGCCTTCAAGCGGGACGCCCTGACGGCCCTGCAGCCCGGGGAGGGGCGCCTCGGCACCATCGGCCTGCCCCTGGCCCTGGGGATGTACGAGCTGCTGCCCCTGTGGCACGCCTTTTTTACCGCCCTGGGGTTCCGTGTGGAGGTGTCCGGCCTCTCTACCCGGCGGACCTATGAGAAGGGGCAGTTCTCCATCCCCTCCGACACCGCCTGCTATCCCGCCAAGATCATGCACGGCCACATGGAGGAGCTTTTGGAGCGGGGGGTGGACGCTATTTTCTACCCCTGTCTCACCTACAACGTGGACGAGCGCGAGAGCGACAACCATTACAACTGCCCCGTGGTGGCCTACTACTCCGAGCTCCTGCAGGGGAACATGGACGATCTGAAAAACACCACCTTCCTCTACCCCTTCCTCAATATCAACGACCGCAGGGAGCTGGCCAAGGAGCTGTATCAGTGCCTCAGCCCCCGTTTCCCCGGCGTGGAGCGCCGGGCGGTGCGCAAGGCGGTGGATACGGCCTTTGCCGCCTATGAGTCCCACATGGCCGCCGTCCGGGCGGAGGGGGAGCGGGCGCTGCAGTGGGCCAGGGACCACGGAAAGCCCATTATGATCCTGGCCGGCCGCCCCTACCACATCGATCCCGAGATCGGCCACGGCATCGACAAGCTGGCGGTGTCCCTGGGATTTGTGGTGGTCAGCGAGGACAGCGTCTGCCATCTGGCGGAGCCGGTGAGCGTCCATGTCCTCAACCAGTGGACCTACCACGCCCGCCTCTACCGGGCCGCCCGGTACGCCGGGGAGCACCCGGACACCCAGCTGGTGCAGCTGGTGAGCTTTGGCTGCGGGGTGGACGCCATCACCACCGACGAGGTCCGCTCCATCCTGGAGGGGTATGACAAGCTGTACACCCAGATCAAGATCGACGAGATCACAAACCTCGGCGCGGTGAAGATCCGGCTGCGCAGCCTCATCGGCGCCCTGGAGGAGCAGAAAAGCAGGAAGAAAGAACAGGAAAAGGAGGTGGTTGTGGCGTGAAACGGGAGCAGAACTATGTGGTGTTCACCGAGGAGATGAAGCACACCCACACCATCCTTGTGCCCAATATGCTGCCCATGCACTTCAAGATCATCGGCCGGGTGATGGAGAAGGTGGGCTACAAGGTGGAGCTTTTGGAGACCCAGGGGCCCCACATCGCGGAGACCGGCCTGAAGTATGTCCACAACGACACCTGCTACCCCGCCATCCTTGTCATCGGCCAGTTCATGGACGCGCTGCAGAGCGGGAAGTATGACCCGGACAAGGTGGCCCTGGTGCTGTTCCAGACCGGCGGGGGCTGCCGGGCCAGCAACTACATCCATCTCCTGCGCAAGGCGCTGAAAAAGGCGGGGATGGGCCATGTGCCGGTGATCTCCCTGAGCCTTGCCGGCCTGGAGCACCACCCCGGGTTCCAGCTGACCGTGCCGCTGATCCAGCGGATGATGTTCGGCGTTTTGTACGGGGACCTGCTCATGAGCCTTGTCAACCAGACCAAGCCCTATGAGATCGAAAAGGGCAGCGCCCAGGCCCTGGCGGACCGGTGGACCGCCCGCCTGGCCGATGAGATGGGCAGCGGCCGCCACACCTATTCCATGGTGAAGGCCAACTACCGCCGCATTCTGGACGACTTTGCCGCCCTCCCGGTGGACCAGAGCCGGGAGAAGGTGCTGGTGGGCGTGGTGGGGGAGATCTTTGTGAAGTATTCCCCCTTAGGCAACAACAACTTGGAGCAGTTCCTGGTGGATGAGAACGCGGAGGTGGTGATCCCCGGGCTGCTGGATTTCTGCCTCTACTGCGTCTACAACAACATCCTAGACCACAAGCTCTACGGCATGCAGAAGTCGGTGCAGCTGCTCTACCGCATCGCCTACCGCTATCTCCTGAAGAAGGAGCAGGATATGATCGACATTATGCGCCAGGACGGGCGCTTTACCCCGCCCACCCTCTTCACCCACACCATCAGCCTGGTCCAGGGCTATATCGGCATGGGCGTGAAGATGGGGGAGGGGTGGCTCCTCACCGCAGAGATGCTGGAGCTGGCGGACAAGGGCGTGGAGAACATCGTCTGCACCCAGCCCTTTGGGTGCCTGCCCAACCACATCTGCGGCAAG
>CAJFPI010000125.1 GCA_904398675.1 uncultured Oscillospiraceae bacterium | reverse complement strand
CCGCCTGCGCCGCTTTTTTCAGCGCCACGCCGATATATCCGGCAGATGCCACATCCCGGATCGTAGTCACGCCGGCCTTCAGCGTATTCGCCATCCGCCGGACAGCAAAGATCGCCTGAAGGGCCGGATAGCGGATAAAGTCCTGCCGGTTGGGCTGGCCGTCGAAGTAGCCGATATGGTTATGCAGATCGATCATCCCAGGCATCAGCGTGGCGCCGGGATAGGCGACCGCCTCCTCCCTGGGGGCTGCGGCGCGGATGGCGTCCGCCGTCCCCACTCTCTCTATGGTCCCATCCCGGACCAGGACAGCGCCGCCCTCCACCACGGTTTTCCCGTCCCCGGTGACGAGATAATCTGCTTGCAGGATCATTGGATCTCCTCCCTGTGGATAAAATGTCAGATTTTATTATAAATCCTCCTGCGCCGGAACGCAAGGCGGAGCGCAGATCTGTGGCGCCGTGCGGGCGGAGGCCGCTGCAGCCAGCAGTTGGGGCGCTATTTGTAACATTTTTGTGAACGCCCTTGCAATTGGCGGAAAATGGCGTTATGATAGATTAGCACTCAAAATATAAGAGTGCTAATCTGCGTTTTCAAAAGAAATTTCATATACAGGAGGCCATCCTATGGCAAAAAAGCAATTCAAGACCGAGTCCAAGCGGATCCTGGACCTGATGATCAACTCCATCTATACCCATAAGGAAATCTTCCTGCGGGAGCTGGTCTCCAACGCCTCGGACGCCCTGGACAAGCTGGCCTACAAGGCCCTCACCGACGACGGCGTGGGCCTCAGCCGCAGCGACTTCAAGATCGACCTGTCCGTGGACAAGGAGGCGCGCACCCTCACCGTCAGCGACAACGGCATCGGCATGACCCAGGAGGAGCTGGAGAACAACCTGGGCGTTATCGCCCGCAGCGGCTCCCTCCAGTTCAAGGAGGAGATGGCCAAGGCCGAGGGGGAGAAAGACACGGATACCGACATTATCGGCCAGTTCGGCGTGGGTTTCTACTCCGCTTTTATGGTGGCAGATCATATCACTGTGATCTCCCGGGCCTATGGCAGCGACACCGCCTACCGCTGGGAGTCCTCCGGCGCCGATGGATATACCATTGAGCCCTGTGAGAAGGACGCCGCCGGCACCGATATCATCCTCCACATCAAGGAGGACGGCGAGGAGGAGCAGTACAGCCAGTATCTGGATCCAAACCGCATCCAGCGCCTGGTGAAAAAGTACAGCGACTATATCCGCTACCCCATCCGCATGGATCTGGAGAAGTCCCGCATGAAGGAAAAGCCCGCCGACGCCGGCGAGGACTACAAGCCGGAGTGGGAGACCTATGTGGAGAACACCACCCTCAACTCCATGATCCCCCTGTGGCAGCGGCCCAAGAAGGATGTCACCCAGGAGGAGTACGACCGGTTCTACCAGGACAAGTTCGGCGACTTTGAGGCCCCTCTGGCCACCGTCACCGTCAACGCCGAGGGCGCCGTCAGCTACAAGGCGCTGCTGTTCATCCCCAGCCGCACCCCCTACGACTTCTATACCCGGGACTTTGAGAAGGGGCTGCAGCTCTACTCCAGCGGCGTCCTCATCATGGACAAGTGCGGAGACCTGCTGCCGGAGCACTTCCGCTTTGTCCGGGGCGTGGTGGACACGCCGGACGTGTCCCTGAACATCTCCCGGGAGCTGCTGCAGCACACCCGGCAGCTGAAGGTGATCTCCACCAACCTGGAGAAGAAGATCAAATCGGAGCTGAGCCGCCTGCAGAAGGACGACGCAGAGAAATACGAAAAATTCTGGCACGCCTTTGGCCGGAACCTGAAGTACGGCGTGGTGTCCGACTACGGCGTCCACAAGGACATGCTGCTGGAGCTTTTGATGTTCCCCTCCTCCCACAGCGACAAACTCACCAGCCTCGCCCAGTACAAGGAGCGGATGGCGGAGGATCAGCAGTTCATCTACTACGCCGTGGGTGAGGACGCCGGCAAGCTCAGCAAGCTCCCCCAGGCGGAGCGGATCCTGGACAAGGGGTATGAGATCCTGTACCTCACCGAGGATGTGGACGAGTTCTGCATGCAGACCATCGGCGAGTATGAGGGGAAGAAACTGAAGTCCATCGACGACGAGGACGCCCTCCCCGAAACGGAGGAGGAGAAGAAGGCCGCCGAGGAGAAGACCGAGGAGGCCAAGGACGTGCTCAGTTTCCTGAAGGAAACCCTGGGGGACAAGGTGTCCGACGTGCGCCTGTCCAAGATCCTAAAGAGCCACCCCGTCTGCATGACCGCCGACGGCCCGGTAAGCCTGGAGATGGAGAAGTACTTCCGTCGCTCCGGGGAGATGATGCCCGGCATGACCGCCCAGCGGGTGCTGGAGCTGAATCCGGAGAGCGGCGCCTTCACCGCGCTGAAACGGGCGGTGGAGAGCGACAAGGAGCTGGCGAAGAAATACGCGGAGCTGCTCTACTGCCAGGCCCTGCTCATCGCGGACCTGCCCCTGGAGGACCCCTCCGCCTACACGGATCTTGTGTGCAGCCTGATGCAGTAACAAACAGGCATGCAGGCTCGTTTCCTGCATGCAGCCGGCGCGGCAAGCAATGCTTGCCGCGCCGCTTTTTATCTGTCAGTCAGAGTCCGCTCCCGTTCCTTGGCCGCCAGGACCCAGGCGGCACAGCGGTCCGCGACGGCCTCCAGGGCGGATGGATAGTCCCCGTCGATCTCACAGCAGGCAAGCTGCCACCGCCGGCACTGCTCCGCCGTCTCCCGGTGCTCCAGGGCCGCCTCCTCCATGGTGCGCTCCTCCGGGAACAGCCGCCGCTCGATGACGCTGCGGCAGCGGAGAACGCCGTCCTCCCAGTGCTGCTCCAGGTATTGCCGGGAAAAGGTGAGGTACACGGCGCGGACCAGGCCCGGATGCTCCCGCTCCAGCCGCGCGGCGGCCGGACAGGGGATGTAGCACCCCTCCAGGATCAGGTGCTGCCCATTCTCCAGGGCCGTCTGGACCATGGCCTCCGCCACCGGCCAGAGGTGCGCTGCAATATCCGCATCCGGATTCAAGGCGGTGAAGGGGCAGCCCGGGAGACCCCGGATCATCCCCATCTTCAGGTGGTCCAGCGAGACATAAGGCACGGCGCAGCGCTCCATCACCCGCTGGGCCAGCAGGGTCTTTCCCGTGCAGCCGGGGCCTCCGATCAAAAGGATCATCCTTCCACCTCCCCCCTCCATGATAGCGGAGAGGGAGGCCTCTGTCAACGCCGGTCCTGCTCTTCGCTGCCGCGGTAGGGCAGCATGACCTTCTGGATGATGCGGCTGCGCTGATAAGGCTCGGTGCAGTCGCGCACCCGGCTGTCCTTTCCTTCCGCCAGAGCCTTCTCCGCTTTGGGCGCCGTCTCCTTCTGCACCTGAATGGCGCCGGAGCGGAACAGGGCAAACTTGGCGCAGGCCGGCCCAATCAGCTCATAGAGCACGGAGGACGCCAGGATCATGCTCATCAGCACCTCGCCGATGGCGGGAGGCAGCATCCGCTGGGAGAGGTAGGCAAGGCCAATGGCCACCCCGGCCTGGGGTACCAGAGCCGCGCCCAGGTAGGTGCGGATCTTGGCGTCTGTCTTGGTCATCAGGCAGCCCAGCCATGCCCCCAGGTATTTTCCGCCGATGCGGACCAGGAAGTAGCCCACGCCCGCCAGGCCAAAGCTGGCCAGAACCTTCAGATCCAGGCTCATGCCGGATACCACGAAGAACAGCAGCATGATCGGCGGGGTGAACACATTCAGCTGGTGATAGAGCTCCTTGTCGTCGGCGATATTGATGTACACCGCCCCGAATACCATACAGGAGAGCAGGGGCGAGACATCAAAGATGGTGCACAGCCCCGACAGGGCCAGCAGCAGCGCCACGGTGAGGATCAGGCGGTTATCCGTGCTGCGGCTGGGGGAGAGCAGGCGGCTGAGCACCACGCCGAAGAGCGCGCCCACCGCCAGGAAAATGAGGTTATACACAATGGGCATCACTACGCCGCTGACAGAAACGGTGCCCACCTCCATGGCGTTTACCGCCGCGGCCGCCACGGAGAACACCAGCAGGCACACCACATCATCCAGCGCCACGATCTGCAGCAGCTTGTTGACAAACTCCCCTCTGGCGTGGTACTGGTTGATGGTCATTACTGTGCTGGCCGGGGCAGTAGCGGTGGCGATGGCGCCCAGCAGCAGCGAGAGCTTGATGTCCAGCCGGAACACCCAGAACATGGCCGCAAACACCAGCACCCCTGCCAGCAGCGCCTCCAGCAGCGTGATCACCAGCACGGAAAGACCCGTCTCCTTCAGCGTCTTTGCCCGGAAAAAACGGCCCACGCCAAAGGCGATAAAGGCCAGGGCGATATCGCTGAGAAACCCCATGTCCGCCACCAGCTCCGCCGGCACCAGCCCCAGCACGCTGGGGCCGATCAGGATACCGGCCAGGATATAGCCGCTGACGTTGGGCAGGCGCAACCGCTTTGTCACCCGGGTCAGGAGAAAGCCGCCGATCAGCATGACGGCCAGGCACAGCAGCACCAGCGTCTCTGTGCTGAGAGGCGCCAGTATGGTTTGAATCATGGTTCGCATCGTTTTATCCTCCATCTGAAAATTTTGCTTGCGTTTCTCATGCCCGTATGGTATGCTGTTTTGACAATAAAAGCAAATTATCATTTTATCTATTGTCATAAATTTTCTTGATGAAAGGAGGAAAACTGCATGCTGGACAACAAGCTGGAAACCCTGCTGACAGTCTACGAAAAAAGCAGCTTTACCCGGGCGGCGGAGGAGCTGTCCCTGACCCAGCCGGCCGTCAGCCACCACATCAATCTGCTGGAGCAGGAGCTGCAAATCAAAATATTCTATCGGCGCAGCAAAGGGGTCCTAAAGCTGACGCCAGAGGGAGAAATCGTCATTCGCTACGCCAAGCGGATCAAGGCGCTTTACCAGCGGATGCAGCGGGCGCTGGCGGACGCCGAGCGGCAGATGACCACCATCCGGGTGGGCATCACCCACACGTCAGAGAGCAATCTCATTGCGGAGGTGCTGGCCAAATACGGCAACGCCAACAGCGGCATCAGCATTATCATCATTACGGATACCATCAATAATCTTTATGATATGCTGTCCAACTATGAGCTGGATCTGGCCATTGTGGAGGGCCGGATGCAGGAGCCGGGCATCAACGCGCTGCTGCTGGATACAGACAGCCTGGTCTGCGCCATGTCCAACAACAACCCCCTGGCCAGGCGCAGCATGGTCACCCTCACCGACATCCGCCGGGAGAAAATGATCCTCCGCAGCCAGGGCTCCGCTACCCGGGACCTCTTTGTCTCCCATCTGGAGAGCCTCAATCTCTCCCTGGCGGATTTCAACGTGGTGCTGGAGGTGGATAATATCGCCACCATCAAGGACCTGATCCGCAAGGACCTGGGCATTTCCATCCTGGCCCGCAGCGCCTGTATGGACGAGTGGCGCAAGGGAAAGCTGACGCTGCTGCCCATTGAAAATCTCAGCATGATCCGGGAGATCAGCATTCTCTATCACCAGGATTTCCACCACCCGGAGGTGCTGCAGGAGATCACTAAAATTTACCATCAGACCGCCGGCGGCAGCCAGGCGGGATAAGGAGGAAACGCGATGCAGATCAAGGAGGAAACTGCGCGGCAGGTGCTTCAGTTCCGGGATGCACGGGACTGGAAACCCTTCCACAACCCAAAGGACCTGGCCCTCTCCATCGTGCTGGAGGCGGCGGAGCTGCTGGAGCTGTTCCAGTGGAGCGGCAGCGACGTGCGCTGCCCGGAGCAGGATCAGCGGGTCCGGGAGGAGCTGGCGGACGTGCTGTGCTACTGCATCTCCATGGCGGATGTGTACGGGTTTGACCTGGACGAGAT
>CAJFPI010000124.1 GCA_904398675.1 uncultured Oscillospiraceae bacterium | reverse complement strand
GTTGGCCGGGGAGGAGAGCATCCGGGAGATCATCCCCTTCCCCATGAACAAGAACGCCCAGGATCTGATGATGGGCGCCCCCTCCTTTGTGGAGCAGAAACAGCTGGATGAGCTGCATATCCAGATTACGGAGAAGGAAGAGGATACCGAGGAATAACCGCAGGCTGCTCCCTGTTTCTGCTCCACCCCGGCGCATCGCGCCGTACAAGCGTCTTGCCTCCGCAAGACCTTGGCGCAGGGCAAATTTACTTTGCCCGAGCAAGTTCAATTTCCGGGGCCCCCGCGGGATGATACACCCTGTGGGGAGCGCAGAAACAGCTGGATGAGCTGCATATTCAGATTACGGAGAAGGAAGAGGAGGCGGCATAGGCCTCCCCTCCCCTTCCCAATGGAAGGGATTCTCGCCCCCTTTGGGGGCGCACCTCTTAAGAACGTTGTTCCGCCCCCCGTTCTCTTTTTTAAAAAAGAGAACGGGCCAAGCGCCGCCGCTATGCGGCGGTTGCCCTCCGATACACACCTGCGGGCGTAGTCTTTTCGGCATGACGAAAAGAAAATGGGGGGTGGATTCGCCCTCCCTCAATGGGGGGCGGAACATGTTTTGTTGCAAAAAGCGGAAAAGGGGCCTTTGCCCTTTACTGAAAAGGAGGTGCTCCATGGACACAAGCCGCCTTCTCGCCTGGTGGGAGACCGTCACCTGGTACCGCCGGATCCTGCTCATTGCGCAGCTCCTCATGGTCCTGGGCTTTGCCGTGGCCCTGTCCGTGGTCCGCGGCCGGCCGGGCTTTGCCTATGGGGACGCCGTCCTCCTCCCCCACGCGGAGGGGGAGGACACCGTCTATGCCGGCCGGGTGGACGGGGAGCAGGCCGCCTTCACCGTCTCCCCCGGCGGCCGGGTGTCCTTCACCTGGGGAGAGTATGACTACGGACCCTATGAGATCGTGGAGGACCTCGCCGCCGTGCCAGAGGGGTATGGCTGGACCCGGGGCATCGAGATCCGGGAGGGGGATCAGGTTCTCTTCCGGGGCGGATACGCCGGCGATCCCTATGCACCCCTCTACAGGGAAGACGGCTCCATCCTCATGGGGCTTGATACCTACATCACAATAAATGATGGCGGCACCGAATGGGCCTACTCCACCGACGGAGAGCTGCTCACAGAGGAGGGACTCCACGCCCCGGGGCCGGCGGTGCTGGCCCGGCTGGTGCTGGACCCGGAGCTGCACCGCCAGGGCAGCGTGTGGATTTTCCTGCTTGTAACGATGATGACGGGCATCAATATGTACTGCATCAGCTTTCCCATGAAGGTTTTCCGCAGAAATTTGCGATATACCATTCAGAATTGGGAAACGGCGGAGCCATCCGATTCCTATCAATTCCTCGTCCACGCCAGCTGGCTGATCTTGGCTGTGCTGGAATGTGTCCTGTACTGGAGAGCGGTCTTTTCCATTTACTACTAAAATAATTCCACAACTCCCCTGTTCTCTGGGGACAGCCGCCCCCTGTGAGGTACCGATCATGAAAAAAGCCATTCCCATCCTGCTGCTGGCCCTTCTTGTCGCCGGCGGATTCTTTCTCTACCGCAATCTCGTCCTGCCGGAGGTCCTGCCCCCGGCGGAGGACGATCCCCCGGCCGAGGAGCAGACCGATCCCCAGCCGGAGGAGCCGGATGCATCCGAGGAGCCCCACGTCCCCACCTGGGAGGAGACTGCCCGGGAGATGGTGGCGGAGATGACAGTGGAGGAAAAGGTGGGCCAGCTGTTTTTTGTCCGCTGCCCCACCGACGGGGCGGTGGAGGACGTCTCCGCCTATCACCTGGGGGGCTACCTGCTCTTCGGCCGGGATTTTCAGGATAAGACCGCCCAGGAGGTGGAGGACACCATCGCCGCCTACCAGTCTGCGGCGGAGATCCCCCTCCTTATCGGCGTGGACGAGGAGGGCGGCACCGTGGTCAGGGCCAGCTCCAACCCCAATCTCTTCCCCAGCCGGTGCCTCTCCCCCCAGGCCCTGTACCGCAGCGGCGGCATGGAGGCCATCCGGGAGGACGCCGTCACGAAGAACAACACCCTTCTCTCTCTGGGCGCCAATGTGAACTTCGCCCCGGTGGCAGACGTGTCCACAGACCCCGATGACTTTATCTATCCCCGCGCCTTCGGCCAGGACGCCGCGGCCACGGCGGACTATGTCTCCGCCGTAGTCACCGCCATGGGGGAGACCGCCTGTGAGACCGGAAACGGCACCATCCGCATCGGCTCGGTGCTGAAACACTTCCCCGGCTATGGGAACAACGTGGACACCCACACGGGCATCTCCGTGGACCAGAGGCCCTATGACACCTTTGTGGAGAGCGACTTTCTCCCCTTTTCCGCAGGCATCGCCGCCGGGGCGGACTGTGTGCTGGTGAGCCACAACATCGTCAGCTGTATGGACGACTCCCTCCCCGCCTCCCTGTCCCCGGAGGTCCACCGGATCCTCCGGGAGGAGCTGGGCTTTCCCGGCGTCATCCTCACCGACGATCTGGCCATGGACGCGGTGGCGGCCTATGCGGAGGATGGATCCGTGGCGGTTCTTGCGGTGCTGGCTGGAAATGATATGATTATCACCACCGACTACCGCACCCAGATTCCCCTGGTGATCGCCGCCGTGGAGGACGGTGCCATTGACGAGAGCCTGATTGACGATGCCGTGGTCCGGGTGCTCACCTGGAAACATGATTTGGGGCTTATCGGCTGACGCTAGAGAAATGGTCTGTCCTCCGGCGCGGAAGACGGCTCCCCACCCATTGGAAGAAATGTTTCGTACTTCCCCCTGCCGCAGCACGGCCCTTTTCGGCTTTTCCGCCCAGGGATTGCCGCCTACCTCCTGCGGGTACACCGCGCCGGCACAGGGGGTTGACGGGACTGCGCCGCAGGATTCTAACAAGGAGAAACGCAATGACAGAAAAGCTCTACTATCAGGACCCCTTCTGCCGGGAGTTTACCGCCCAGGTCCTCTCCTGTGACCCCTGGAAGGACGGCGGCTACGCCGTTGTCCTGGACCGCACCGCCTTCTATCCCGAGGGCGGCGGGCAGAACGCGGACACCGGCACATTAAATGACGTCCCCGTAACAGATACCCGGGAGAAGGAGGGGACGATTTTCCATATCTGTTCCCAGCCGCTCTCGCCCGGGGAGAGCGTTGCCGGGCGCATCCACTGGGAGGCCCGGTTTGACCACATGCAGCAGCACAGCGGGGAGCATGTGGTCAGCGGCATCATCTGCCGCCGCTATGGCTGCGACAATGTGGGATTCCATATGGGCCACGCGGTGGTGACCATCGACTTCAACACCCCGATCCCTCCGGAGGATCTGCCCTCTATTGAGGCGGCGGCCAACGCCTACCTGTGGGAGGACCGGGCGGTGGAGATCCAAACCCTCAGCGGCGCGGCCCTGGAGGCGGCGGAGTACCGCAGCAAAAAATATATCCCCGGTGAGGTGCGGCTTGTGACCTTCCCCGGGGCGGACTGCTGCGCCTGCTGCGGCACCCATGTCCGCACCGCCGGACAGGTGGGGCTTGTCAAGCTCCTCAGCTGCCAGCCCTTCCGGGAGGGGGTGCGGATCGAGATGGTCTGCGGCAGGCGGGCTGTGGACTATTGCTCCGCCATCCTGGACCAAAATCTCCAGGTAAGCCACCTCCTCTCCGCCAAGGCCACCGACACTGCCGCCGCTGTGGAGCGGCTGCAGCGGGAGCTGTATGCCCTCCGCGGCCGGACAGCGGCGCTGGAGGAGGCCGTCTTCCAGGAGAAGGCCCGCAGCCTTGCGGGAACGGGGGATGTGCTTTTGATCGAGGAGGAAATGCCGCCGGAGTCAGTGCGAAAGCTGTGCGACGCGGTGGCCGCCTGCTGCGGCGGACGGTGCGCTGTGTTTGCCGGGACGGACGGAAACTATAAATACGCCATCAGCCAGCCCGGCGGGGATCTTCGCCAGCTGACGAAGGAGCTGAACGCCGCCCTCCATGGCCGGGGCGGCGGCAAGCCCGCCTTTGTCCAGGGCAGCGCGGCCTGCTCTGCGGCAGAGCTCCGGACCTTTTTCCAGGGTCGGTAACCATTCCCGTTTTCCACCGTCCCCACCGTCAAATGGGGACAGACAGCAAAAAAGGCGGCAGATCCTCGTGATCTGCCGCCTCTCTTTCTATTCTCCAGTTTCCGCCCCCGCGCCGGGACAAAAAGTTTTCCACAATTACTGGAGAGATGTAGAAACTTCTCCGTCTGTCGGATCTGGAGACACGAAAAGCCCTCACCGAAAGGTGAGGGCTTTCCGCTGTGTGTTGTGTGTGTTTTAGGAGGGAGAAATCGCATCGGGTTTTTGTACCCTTTGCTTGATTGTATGTTACTATAAGAATGCGAAGAAATCATGACGTGGCTGTAAACAAACTATGAACGTTGGGAAGAGGGACAAAAAGCGCCAAATAAGATGGTTTCCCCTATGCAGTAAGAGAAAATCTCTCCGAGGCCCCGCGCCGTCAGCACTTATTTGTGCCTTCGGCTCTCCTCCACCGCCAGCTCGTCGCACCGATTATTGTAGGGATTGGTGCTGTGTCCCTTGACCCAGTGGGTGCGGACGGTGTGGACGTCACACAGCCCCAGAAGCTCCTCCCAGAGATCCGGGTTCAGGGCCGGCTTTTTGTCGCTCTTCACCCAGCCCCGGGCCTTCCATCCCCTGGCCCATCCCTTCTCCAGGGCGTCAATGACGTACTTGGAGTCGGAGTACAGCTCCACGATGCAGGGCTCCTTTAAAAGCCGCAGGGCGGAGATCACCCCCATCAGCTCCATGCGGTTGTTGGTGGTGTGGTCCTCCCCGCCGGAGATCTCCTTTGTGTGGGGTCCATACTGCAAAATCGCTCCCCAGCCCCCCGGGCCGGGGTTGCCGCTGCAGGCCCCGTCCGTATAAATCGTAACCGTTTTCATAGATTTCCCGCGACAGGCCGGCAGCCCGAAGGCCAGGCGCCGGCGGCAAATTGCGGCCTTTCCATGTATATTAAAATTTTCCCCTGTCCCACCCGCGTAAAATCGACGTCCGGGAATAAATCCGATTTGTAATGATACCCCTGTAACAATACCGAACGTAATCATATTTTTGGGATTTGAACCCAACGAAAGTCCCGTTTCGTTACCATAGCTGGTGCCTGATCACTCCGGCACTGGGAGTTTGACGCCCGCCTTTTACGCAACCAAATCAGCCTATTGTTCCAGAAGCTCCGTGGTCCAGTTGGCCTCCTGGATCTTCTCCTCCAGCTCCCGCAGCGCCTTGGACTGCCGGTCCACTTCCTTCTGCATCTCCCGGACGTTGACCGTGCTGCGGATCTTGATCTCCCCCACCGTGCGGCGGGTCACCAGCTCGCTGGCGCTGCCGAGGAAGTCCCGCAGGATCCGCAGCTGATTTTTCCGGCAGTCCCGCCGGGCCAGCAGATCCGAGAGGGGGACGCCCTCTACCAGCGCGGCGCCGTTGGTGCGGTTGATGCGGGCAATCAGATCCTCCAGCTGGGCGCAGCTCTCCTGCAGCTCCCGCAGCAATTCCTCCGGATCCTCCGCGGGATGCTCCCCCTCCTGGACCTTTGCGTTATCCAGCAGGCGGCACTCCAGCTGCCGGATCTTCTCCTGCAGCTCCGCCCGCTGGGACAGGGCATTTGCCAGTTTCATTGCAGTAATCCTCCCTTCTGCCGCTCCTGCGGCATGCTCTCGGTGCAGTTATGCCTCCGGGGTCTCCTCCTGTACGGCGGCCTCCCCCTCGATATCTGTTTTCTGCGTCTCCTCTTCCAGAGAGGTCTCCTCCTCTTTTTCCGCCAGGGCCATGGAGATCACCTTGTCCCCCTCTTCCCGCATCCGCATGACGATCACGCCCTGGGTGGCCCGGCCGGCGGTGCGGATGGCGTCCACAGCGGTGCGGATGATGATGCCGCTCTCTGTCACCAGCAGCAGGTCCTCGCTGCCGTCCACCACCTTGATGCCAACCACCTTGCCGGTTTTCTCCGTGACGGCGTAGTTTTTGATGCCCTTGCCGCCCCGATTGGTGATGCGATAGTCCTCCACAGGCGTCCGCTTGCCGTAGCCGTTCTCCGTGATGGTGAGGACGCACTTCCCCTCGTGGGCCCGGGCGGCGCCCACCACATAGTCACCCTCCTCCAGGCGGATGCCCCGGACGCCCACAGCGTCCCGGCCCATGCAGCGCACGTCGTTTTCATCAAAGCAGACCGCCATGCCGTCATGGGTGGCGATCAGGATCTTCTGTGATCCGTTTGTCTGGCGCACCTCCACCAGCTGGTCCCCCTCCTCCAGGGTGATGGCCCGGATGCCGCTGCTGCGGATATTCCGGAGGGACTGCATGGCGATCCGTTTCACAGTGCCGCTGCGGGTGACCATGAGGAGGAAACTCTCATCGTCCATACTGGTGACGTGGATCATGGCGTTGATGGTCTCCCCGCTCTCCACCGGCAGGACGTTGACGATGTTGGTGCCTCTGGCTGTGCGGCCGGACTCAGGGATCTGATACCCCTTCTTCCGGTAGACCCTGCCGGTGTTGGTGAAGAAGAGGATATAGTCGTGGGTGGAGGCGGTAAAGACCGTTGTGACATAGTCCTCCTCCCGGGTGGCCATGCCCTTCTTCCCCATGCCCCCCTTGCCCTGGGCGGCATACTCGCTGGCGCTGGTGCGCTTGATATAGCCGGCGCTGGTGAGGGTATAGACGCACTGCTCCTCCTGGATCAGGTCCTCGATGTCGATCTCGTCCTCCACAAAGCCGATCTCCGTCTTCCGCTCGTCGCCGTACTTGTCCCGGATCTCGGTCAGTTCTTCCTTCAAAACCCCTATCAGCATCTCCTCGCTGGCAAGGAGCTGATTGTAATAAGCGATCTTTTTCTCCAGGTCTGCGTACTCCGCCTGGAGCTTTTCCCTGTCCAGACCCTGAAGGGCCTTCAGCCGCATATCCAGGATGGCCTGGGCCTGGATATCGTCCAGGGAGAAACGCTCCATCAGCCGCTCCTTTGCCTCGTCGTAGCTGGTGCGGATGATGCGGATGACCTCGTCGATGTTGTCCTGGGCGATGAGGAGCCCCTCCAGCAGATGGGCCCGCTCCTGGGCCTTCTTCCGGTCATAGATGGTCCGGCGGCGGATAAGCTCCTTCTGATAGGCGAGATACTCGTCCAGAATCTGCCGCAGCGTCAGGATGCGGGGCTGTTTCTGGTCATTCACCAGGGCCAGCAGGATGATGCCGAAGGTGGTCTGCATCTGGGTCTGGGCGAAGAGCCGGTTCAGCGTCACCTGGGGATTGGCGTCCTTCTTCAGCTCAATGACGATGCGCATGCCCTTCTTGCCGTCGCTCTCGTCCCGCAGGCCGGAGATGCCCTCCAGCCGTTTCTCCTTCACCTGGTCGGCGATAGCCTCCACCAGGCGGGACTTGTTCACCTGGTAGGGCAGCTCGGTGACGATGATCCGGGTGCGACCGTTGCCAAACTCCTCCATCTCCGTCCTGGCCCGGACCTTGATGTGGCCCCGGCCGGTGGCATAGGCCGCCCGGATGCCGCTGCGGCCCATGATGATGCCCCTTGTGGGGAAATCCGGCCCCTTGATGTGCTCCATCAGATCGTTGAGATCCGCCTCCGGGTTGTCCAGCACGCAGATGCATGCGTCGATGACCTCCCGGAGATTGTGGGGCGGGATGTTGGTGGTCATGCCCACGGCGATGCCGGAGGAGCCGTTTACCAGGAGGTTGGGAAAGCGGCTGGGCAGGACACGGGGCTCCCGGGTGGATTCATCGTAGTTGGGATCCCAGTCCACCGTGTCCTTCTCGATGTCCCGCATCATCTCATTGGAGATCTTCGCCATCCTGGCCTCGGTGTACCGGTAGGCGGCAGGGGGATCGCCGTCGATGGAGCCGAAGTTGCCGTGGCCCTCCACCAGGGGGTAGCGCATGGAGAAGTCCTGGGCCAGGCGGACCAGGGCGTCATACACGCTCTGATCCCCGTGGGGGTGGTATTTACCCAGCACGTCGCCCACGCAGGTGGCGGACTTCTTAAAGGGCTTGTCGCTGGTCAGCCCTGTCTCATACATGGAGTAGAGGATCCGGCGGTGGACCGGCTTGAGGCCGTCCCGCACGTCCGGCAGGGCCCGTCCTACAATAACGGACATGGCGTACTCAATATACGCCGTCTCCATCTCGTGCTCCAGGTTGATTTCCACAATCTTTTGATTGGGAAAGGAGATATCCTGTGTTTCCTTTTCGTTCTTTGCCATTTCAATTCCTCATTTACTGCCCAGTTTAATAGTCCAGATTCATGGCCTTGGCGGCGTTTTTCTCGATATATTCCTTCCGCGGCTCCACCTTCTCCCCCATGAGGAGGGTGAAGATCTCGTCGGCCCGGACGGCGTCGGCCATGGTGATGCGCTTGAGCGTCCGCGTCTCCGGGTTCATGGTGGTCTCCCACAGCTCATGGGCGTCCATCTCGCCAAGGCCCTTAAACCGGGCGATCTCCACCTTGGCGTTGGGGTTGTCCCCCCGCAGCTCCGAGGAGATGGCGTCCCGCTCCTCCTCGCTGAAGGCCAGCCGGGTCGTCTTGCCCCGCACCAGCTTGAAGAGGGGGGGCACAGCGGCGTAGACATAGCCGTGCTCAATCAGGGGGCGCATAAAGCGGAAGAAAAAGGTGAGCAGAAGCGTGCGGATGTGGGCGCCGTCCACATCGGCATCGGCCATGATCACCACCTTGTGATAACGGAGCTTGTTGAGGTCAAAGTCCTCTCCGATGCCGGCGCCCAGGGCCGTGATCACAGGGGTCAGCTTGTCGTTGCCGTAGACCTTGTCCGCCCGGGCCTTCTCCACGTTGAGCATCTTGCCCCACAGGGGCAGGATGGCCTG
>CAJFPI010000123.1 GCA_904398675.1 uncultured Oscillospiraceae bacterium | reverse complement strand
GGCGGCACCACCGATAAAAAGCCATATTCCATTCTGTTTTCCTCCTAAAACCAAAATTTAAATAGACGGATTATTTGCGGACGGAGCGCCCCAGGCTGCCGCGCACGATTTTGCAGTCCCGGGCGGCCAGCTGCCCGCCGATCCACACGGAGTCGATGCCCACAGGGGGCAGGGTGGGCTCCATGAAGGTGGCCCGGTCCGCCACCTTCTCCGGGTCAAAGATCACCACGTCCGCGTCCGCCCCCACATGGAGGGCCCCCTTGTTTCTCAGTCCCAGCCGCTGGGCCGGCATGGCCGTCATCATCCGGACCGCCTCGTAGAGAGGGAGCTTTCCCGGCCGGACAAATTCCGCCAAAAGCCTGGGGAAGGCCCCTGCGGCCCGGGGATGGCCCTGGCCGTCATTCATGATGCCGTCGCTGCCCAGCATGACATTGGGGTGGCGGAAGGCCATGTCCACATCCTTATCCTGCATGACATAGCACACGGTCAAACACTCCGGCTGGTCCCGCCGCACCTCGTCAAAGATCTCCCTGGTGCAGCGCCTGCCCTTGTACCTGCCCTCGCACAGCTCGATGACGTCGTAGCCGCACTGGTAGCGCTCCATCCACCCGTCGTCGTAGGTGGTGGAGCCAAGGGTGGTGGAAAAGGCGTAGTAGGGATAGCAGTCGCAGGAGACGTCAAGGCCGTTCATATGGTAGTCGTCCACCAGGCGCAAAAACGCCTCCATCTGACCAAAGCCGGCCATGGAACCGATGTGGGAGACCTGGGTGGAGACGCCCAGGTCCGCCCCCACGTCCAAAAACTCCCGGGCCGCGTCCAGCACCTCGCCGGCGTCGCTGCGGATATGGGCGGCGATCATTCCCTTCCCGTTCCGGCACAGGGCGGCGGTCCGCTCCAGCTCCCGCCGGTCGATGCCGGGGACATACCGGATGCCGTAGGAGATGCCGAAACAGCCCCGGTCCAGGGCCCGGGCCATCTCCCGCTCCATGCGGGAGAGCTCCTCCTCCGTCACAGCGGTATACTTATCCATATGTCCCGCCTGCTCCCGGAAGAACGCATGGCCGGCCAGCATAGCCACATTGACGGCGGCGCCGTCCCGGTCCACGATGTCCAGGTAGTCGCCCGGGTCATACTGGTTCAGGCCGCACTGGCCCGCCAGCACCGTGGTGACGCCCATGCGGAGCATGCAGTTGAAGATGGCGGTGTCCTCGCTGCTGACGATCCGCCCGTCCGGCCCCACAGGATCCTCGTGCATGTGGATGTCGATAAAGCCGGGCGTCACCACCCTGCCGGAGGCGTCCACTACCTGGTCCGCCTGGGGCCGGGTGGTGGTGACCGCGGCCACCTTTCCATTTTCCAAGACCAGGTTCAGGCGGGCCTCCACCTGGTTGGCCGGGTCGATGACCAGACCATTTTCAATGAGAGTCTTCATGGGGACTTCTCGTCCTTTCCGCCCCGGGACACAGCCGTCCCCGGGCACAAGTGATTTACTTGGTTAATGGTAAAACGAAAAGCGGCATCCGTCAAGTAAAAATTCCACCAAACCGCCAAAAAACCGCAGGTCCGTTTCCCTCGCTTCGGCGCCGTTCCCCTCACCGGTCCGCCGCCGGGCGCAGATCCTCCAGGCAGGGCATGGCCGGGATCGCCCCCGGCCGGGAGCAGGTCCAGGCGGCGGCGCGGTTGGCAAAGGCCAGGATCTCCTCCAGCTCCGCCGCGTCCAGCCCCTCCAGCGGGCCGGCGCTCCTGCGGCACAGGCAGCTGAGGACGGCGCCCTGGAAGGTGTCCCCCGCGCCGTTGGTATCCGCCACCCTGGCCGGGACGCCGGGCACCTGCCCGGTTCTTCCTTCCAAACGGTAAAAGGCGCCCCGGCCGCCCAGGGTCACCAGCACCAGCCGGATCCCCAGGTCCGCCAGCGCGGCGGTCCCGGCCTCCAGGCCGCCGCTGCCAGACACCAGCTCCAGCTCCTCCTGTGACAGCTTGAGCACGTCCACCAGGGGGAGCGGGCGGCGTATCCACTCCTCCGCCTCCTCCCGGGAGGTCCAGAGGGAGGCGCGATAGTTGGGATCGTAGCTGACGAGAACGCCCTGCCGCCGGGCCGCCTGCACAGCGGAGAGCGTGGTCTCCCGGGCGGGGGAGGCCGTGAGGCTGACGGAGCCAAAATGGAGGAATTTGGCGCTTTCAATCAGGGAAAGGGGGAACTCCTCCTCCCGGAGCGCCCGGTCGGCCCCCCGGAGAAAGCGGAAGTCCCGCTCCCCGTCCGGCGACACGGAAACCAGAGCCAGCGTGGTTGTGCCGCCGGCGGACAGCCCGGCGGTATCCACGCCGTTTTCCCGGAGAACCCGCCGCAGATAGCTGCCCAGCCCATCGTCCCCCGTCTTTCCGATCATGGCGGCGGAGGCCCCCAGCCGGGCGGCCGCCACCGCCACATTGGCCGGCGCGCCGCCGGGATTGGCTGCGAAGAGCGGTATGCCCTCGGCCGTGGCGCCGGTCTGGGTCATGTCGATCAAAATCTCCCCGATGGCTGTGATGTCCATTGTCCCGCCTCCTCATTTGTTGGTTTTGTGCATTATATCACACCCTCCGTCCCCCGGCAAGAGCGGCCCCGGCGGAGACGCGCTACCTTATATAATATATATCCGCAGCGGCAGGACCGCTCCGCCAGGCATACCCCCCGGCGGCGGACGCATATACTAAGGCGGCGCGTTGGGCCTCCTGTCATTCTCCCGCGGCGGAGCATAACAAAAATTTTACACAAAGATTACACAACACAGATAGACAAAAACCGACTTTTGCGGTATGGTTAAACTGATACAGCACCGGCGCCGATTTCTTGAGGCGGGTCCTGTCCGCCGTGGTTTCCACGGCGGCCGCCTCTCAGCGGCGCGGTGACGGCAGGCGGTTGACGCCCCGGTATCGGCGGCCGCCCCTTCCAGGGGCGGTTTTCCTTTCCCGCAGACCGGGGCGGGACGGGGAGCGTCTGCCTGCCCGGGAGAGAGATAGGAGAGAGCGGATATGGATTACCTCTATCAAAACGGATACTCACAAAATCGGGAGCTGTCGTGGCTGCGGTTTAACGACCGGGTGCTCAGCGAGGCCATGGACGAGTCGGTGCCGCTGCTGGAGCGGCTGAAATTCATTGCCATCTTTTCCAGCAATCTGGACGAGTTTTTCATGATCCGGGTGGGCAGCCTTTTCGACATTCTCCACGGGGACCCGGACATGATCGACAGCAAGTCCGGCATGACCCCCCGCCAGCAGCTGGACCATATCTTTGAGACCGTCCGCCCCCTCTACCGCAAGCAGGAGGCGCTGTTCAGCGAGGTGGAGCAGCAGCTGCGCCTCCACGATATCTGCTGTCTGGGCTACAAGGAGCTGGCGAAAAACGAGCGGGCCTGCGTGAAACAGTACTACGAGGCGTCCATCGCCCCGGTGCTCTCCCCCCAGATCGTGGATGTGCAGCACCCCTTCCCCCACCTGGCCAACAAGGTCATCCACATCGGCGTGATGCTCAAGCATAAAAACCGGGAGATCTTCGGCGTGATCCCCCTGCCGGACGCGCTGCCGGACGTCTTCTACCTTCCCGGCAGCGAGATCCGCTATCTCCACACAGCCTCCATCATCCTGGAGTATGCGGACAAGCTGTTCCATCCCTATGAGGTGCTGGAGAAGGTGATCTTCACTGTGACGCGCAACGCCGATGTGAACCCTGACGACGATATCTTTGCCGACGAGACGGACTTCCGCCAGCGGATGAAAAAGGTGCTCAACCGCCGCAGCCGCCTGGCGCCGGTGCGCCTGGAGCTGAGCCACAAGATCAGCGCCTCCTTTGCCGTCTATCTCAAGGAGAAGCTGAACCTGGCGGACAACCAGATCTACACCACCAGCGCCCCGCTGAAGATGGGCTATGTCTACGGGCTCATCAGCAAGGTTCCCAAGGGGAAACGGGACGCGCTGGTCTATCCCCCCTTCACCCCGGTCTGGCCGGTGAGCATCCGGCGGGGCGAGAGCATGCTCCACCAGATCGAGCGGGGGGATATCCTGCTCAGCTATCCCTATGAGAGCATGGAGCCCTTCCTCCACCTGTTGAAGGAGGCCTCCACCGACCCCTCGGTGATCTCCATCAAAATCACCATCTACCGCCTGGCCGGCAAGGCCAAACTGGTGGAGCACCTGTGCAACGCCGCGGAGAACGGGAAAAGCGTCACGGTGCTCATCGAGCTCAGGGCCCGGTTTGACGAGCAGAACAACATCGACTGGTCTGAGCGGCTGGAGGAGGCCGGCTGCAACATCCTCTACGGCTTTGACTCCTTCAAGGTCCACTCCAAGGTCTGCCTCATCACTCGCAAAGTGCGCAGCGGCGTGCAGTATATCACCCAGGTGGGGACGGGCAACTACAACGAGAACACCGCCAAGCTCTACACCGACCTGTCCCTGATGACGGCCAACCAGCAGATCGGCCAGGATGCCGCCGCCTTCTTCAAAAACCTCTCCATCGGGAACCTCTACGGGGAGTATCACACCCTGCTGGTGGCGCCGGTGACGCTGAAGTCCACGCTCCTCAAGCTGATGGATGAGGAGATCGCCAAGGGCGAAAACGGGCGCATTGTGGTGAAGATCAACTCCATGACCGATGCGGAGCTCATCGCCAAGCTGTCCGAGGCCTCCTGCGCCGGCGTCAAGATCACCATGGTGATCCGGGGCATCTGCTGCCTCCTGCCGGGCATCCCCGGGCGGACAGAAAACATTCGGATCTCCAGTATTGTGGGCCGGTATCTGGAGCACTCCCGCATCTACTGTTTCGGCACCGGCCGGGAGGAGAAAATGTATATCTCCTCGGCAGACTTCATGACCCGGAACACCGAGCGCCGGGTGGAGGTGGCCTGCCCCATCTATGACAGCCGGGTCCGGGAGAAGATCCACCAGATCCTGGAGGCGGAGGAATATGATACGCTGAAGGCCCGGGTCCTCCAGCCCGACGGCACCTACGTTCAAAAGGATCCCATGCGCTCCCCGCTGGACAGCCAGCAGTTTTTGATGGAGGATGCGGAGCGCAGGCAGGGGACGGAGCAGCGTGCCGAGAGAAAAAGCTCCTCTTTGGGCCAGGCGTTCCAAAAGCTGCGGGAGCTGCTGGGCCGCCGGAGCTGAGTGCATACCGGAAAACTGCATCCGCCGCACCGCCCGTCAAAAAGCGGAAAACCCGCTTTTTGACGGGCTTTGACACGCTGCGCGCCGCAGGGGGAGCTCGAGGGGGCAGAGCCCTCCTCGAATGGGATCAAATGCCCCCAAAGGCTTGCAGCGCAAGACGTGGGGTGAGCGCAGCGATGACTTTCCCGCGACGGAGCCGTGGGAAAGTAACGGCATTTTTCAGGCTGCAAAAAAGTCTATTAAGACTTTTTTGACAGTCTGAGCGCCGGGGAGGATATTCCTCCCCGGCGCTTTGCACTTTCCCGGTCCCGCCGCGGCAGTGTCCGGCGGTTCCGCTTACAGATAGGGATAGGCGGGCAGCTCCACCATCACCTGGGTCCCGGCGGGGATATCCCTTACCGTCCGGCCTTTCTCAGCACAACGGTGCGCTCGGCTGATTTTCCGAAGAAGTGGTAGCCGGAGCCGCCCTCGCTGATGATATCCAGCAGCTCATCGGGCCGGGTGACCTGGATGCCCCCCAGCATGGTGACGCCGCTGCGGAAAAACGCGTCGGGCAGCATGCTGGCGGTGGGGCCGGTGACAAGGATCTCCGCACCGGGCTTTGCCATCTGCAGCAGCCCCGGCAGGGTATCGTTCAAAATCGTGACGCCGGTGATCACCAGCAGATCCGCCTCCGGCACGCACTCCGCCGCACGGTCAGCAGGCAGGTAATAGGGCATCTCCCGCTCCTTCAGCGTGCGGGGGTCCTGCTCCAGCACATGAAAATCCGCCCCTGCGGCCATCAGCTTTTTCAGCATCGGCACCAGCGCGCCCACCACAACTGTCTTTGGATAGCGGGAGACGTCTAGTGCGTCAAAGGCGTCGGCCCCTGTCTCCACCGTGTAGTCCCGGGGCGGCGCCTTCTCCCAGGCGGCCATGCTCAATGCGTTCAGCGCGGCGATGCCCAGCGTGCGGCGGAGGACGTTGTCACAGAAGATGTCCTCCAGATAGTCCCGCACCGGGCGGCCCCGCAGCCGCCCCGACAGGGGCATGGCCCGGGCGGAGCTGGGGCAGCAGACTGCCTCCGGCATCTCCTTCACCGGGGTAAAGCACAATCCGCCGTGGCCGGTGGACAGCTTGACCCCGGTGAAAAACAGGCCGAACACCGCCCGCTCCACCGTGATGGCGTCCATCCCGCCGCCTAGGTGAATATTCTGGCTCTCCAGAGCCATCAGTCCGTTGAGTGAGAGCCACCATTCCGCTGTCAGAGAGCCAGCGTTCCGTTTGTCGAG
>CAJFPI010000122.1 GCA_904398675.1 uncultured Oscillospiraceae bacterium | reverse complement strand
CCGGCCTACCAGCAGCGCTGCCACCACAGTCCCCACCCCCAGGCCGTTGAGCCGATGGAAAAATACCAGGGACATGGTGAGGGAGAGGAGGACCAGGGCTACGTCAAACCCCACCTTCACCGTTCCAAAGCGCACCCGTGTCACAGCGGCAATAGCGCCCACCAGCCCCTCTCCCGGCACCCGCAGCACATCCGGCGCCACCTCCATGCTGATGCCGAACCCCAGCACCGCACAGCCCAGCACCAGCGTCACCAGCTCTGCAGGCAGCCCCTGGGGATTCAGCCACCCCAGCAGGTTCATGCTCACGTCAATAAACCAGCTGAACACCAGGTTCACCAGAATCTGCAGCAGCTGAAAAAGCTGGTAATTCCGCCGCAGAAGCACGATTTGCCCCACAATAAAGAGAAGATTGATGACAAAAGTAAATGCCCCCAGGGTGGGAGAAAAACGCAGGCTGAGCACATAGGGGACGCTGGAAATAGGAGAGGTCCCCAGCGCCGCCTTGGTAATCAGCGCGATCCCAAACGAGTTGATCAGGACCCCGAGGAGGAACCAAATGTACCGTTTCGCCTGATTCGCCATTTTATTCCCCCCCTCTCTGCAGGTTTTCGATAACGCGCCCCCACGGCCTGCCCTCACGCCATACCGGCCCCGGCCAGCGCCGCAAAAGTCTGCATTGGCAGATCATGCCGTGCATTCCGCGGTAAACACTCCTCCGGTAATTTCGCCTGTGGTAAATTCATCATACGTCTCCGTTGGCGGGATGTCAATGTACTCCCGTAAAAATCCGCTTTTTCTCGGCCGTTTCCGACTCTCTAAGCAGGCCCCTGCCGACACCGGCGTCTTTCGCGGAATCGTTTCTCCGCGGCAGCGTAACCTTGTATAGGCCCAGCCTGTCTGCCCGTCTCTCGGTGCGGCCGCCCACTCCAGCCCACCGGTAAGATCCCGTCTCTGTTTCAATTGACATCGGACACGCAAAGTAGTAGAATAATTATAGTGTTCCCTTTTATTTGTCTGAAACTTTTATGCAGTTTAACGAAAGGAGCAATGACGCATGATTCTGAAAGGTAATTTTCTGTACACCCCTGAGCTGGGCCAGTTGACGATCCGGGAGCAGGAGTATCTGGTAGTGAAGGACGGCCTTGTGGTTGACATCTACAAGGAGCTGCCCAAGGAGTATGCCGGCGAGCAGGTGATCGACTACGGCAACGCCATCATCCTCCCCGCTTTTAACGATTTACATATCCATGCTCCCCAGATGGTCAACCGGGGCGTCGGCTTTGACCAGGAGCTGCTGCCCTGGCTGGAGACCTACACCTTCCCCCTGGAGGCCCGCTATAAGGACATGGACTTTGCCGACCGCTCCTACAAGCGTTTCCTCAACCGGCTGTGGGCCTACGGCACCATGCGGTTCTCCGCCTTCGGCACCCTGCACAAGGAGGGCACCTGGCACCTGATGGAGCTCACCGAGCAGTCCGGCATGTCCGCCTATATCGGCAAGGTGAACATGGACCGCAACTCCCCCGACATTCTCCGGGAGGAGACGGCCGCCTCCCTGGCAGACACCGAGGAGCTGATCTGCCGCTGCAACGAGCAGCTGAAGAACGTCCGCTTTATCCTGACCCCGCGCTTTGTCCCCTCCACCACCGCTGAGCTGATGACCGGCCTTGGCAAGCTGGGCGAGAAGTACAACCTGCCCGTCCAGTCCCATCTGTCCGAGAACCGCAGCGAGGTGGCCTGGGTCAAGGAGCTGCACCCCGATATCCCCACCTACACCCAGGTCTATCAGGACTTCGGCCTGATGCGCCCCGGCCAGACCATCATGGCCCACTCCATCTACCTCTCCGACGCGGAGAAGGAGACGCTGAAGGAGCGGCATGTGATGCTGGCCCACTGCGCCCAGTCCAACGCCGACCTCTCCAGCGGCATCATGCCTCTGCGCAGGAACCTGGAGATGGGGCTGGACTGCTGCATCGCCAGCGACGTGGCCGGCAGCCACACTGTGGCCATGAACCGGCACCTGGCCATGTCCATCGAGGTTTCCAAGCTCAACTGGCTGAGCCATCCCGAGGAGGCCGCCCTGACGCTGCCCGAGGCACTGTACCTGGCCACCAAGAAGAGCGGCTCCTTCTTCGGCAAGGTGGGCTCCTTCGAGCCGGGCTATGAGTTCGATGCCCTGGTGGTGGAGACTGACGATGTGGACGGCAAGCTGCCCCGCAACCCCTTTGAGCGTCTGGAGCTGTTTGTCTACGACGGTGACGACCGTGACATCAAGGTCCGCTACTGCCGCGGCAAGGAGGTCAAGAAACCCTTTGACCTCAAGGACAATCTGTAATATTATCTCTATACTATACAATCTGTATTCAAACCAGCGGGGGAATATCAGAAATTCCCCCGCTGGTTTGATTTTTCTCTTGTCATCTGGCGGTAGCTGCTGTATTCTGTAGTTAGAGACATCTAACGCCCTGAAGACATCTGGAGGACTGCCGGATGAGAGGATCCGCAACATCTGATTCAGAGCCCCGGGCCAGACTGCTGCTCAGCGCCAGGGAGGAATTTCTGGCCCATGGGTTTGAGCGGGCGTCCCTGCGCCGGATCTGCGGCAAAGCCGGGGTCACCACCGGAGCCGTCTATTTTTTCTTTCAAGGCAAAGAGGATCTGTTCGTCCACCTCGTAAAGGGCACCGCTGAGCGCCTGACGCAACTGGGCCGGGATCTGGCACTGGCGGAGCTGGAGACGCCGGATATCGGCCCGTCCTGTGACAT
This sequence comes from uncultured Oscillospiraceae bacterium, assembly GCA_904398675.1. Lineage (GTDB taxonomy): Bacteria > Bacillota > Clostridia > Oscillospirales > Oscillospiraceae > CAJFPI01. Next base: position 2,540 of record CAJFPI010000122.1, on the reverse strand, counting down.
GCAGCTGATGGCCTTTCTCTACCGTCATCGGGAGGAGGCGCTGCTGCTTTTGGAGAAAGCACAGGGGACCTGCTTTGCGGGATTTTCACAGGCGTTCTTCGCCCAGGTGCGCCATGCCTTTGCCCTGTTTTTCCAGCGCTACGGTGCTGGGGATGTGGACCCGGAGCTGCCCCGGCTCCTCGCGGAGATGCGGATACAGGGGATTTTGGAGCTTTTGAGAGGGGATTACACCATGGACCGCATTCTGGAATTGACCCGGCTGACCGGCATCTATGCTGACGGCGGCTTTCGCGCCCTGGCAGCGGACCTGCAGCGACAGCAAAAGAACGGCTAAAGCCCGGAGCGAAGTGCTCCGGGCTTTTTCCATAACAAATCATAACAACTGTTATCTAAGGAGGACATCACCATGAACCACACACAAACCGACTATGGCAACTGGGTCCCGCTGGCCATGATGCGGCGGCTGGCCGTTCTGATCGGCGCCCTTCTTTTGGGGACGGCGCTGCTGTTTCTGCTGCTGCCCACCCCTGTTCCCGGCATCCTGCTGGGGATTGCGGCAGCCGCTCTGCTGGCAGCCTGGCTCTATATGTTCCGGTGCCGCCGCCTGTTTGACTTTTCCGGGGGCAACCTTATGGGGACGCTCCACCAGTATCTTGCGGAGCATCTCACCTGGGACGGTCAAGGAACGCTGCTGGACATCGGCTGCGGAGCAGGGGCGCTGACCATCCGCTGTGCCAGGCGCTTTCCCCTGGCGCATCTGGTCGGCATGGACAGCTGGGGGCCGGAATGGAGCTATGCCCAGGAGCAGTGCCGGCGAAATGCCGCGCTGGAGGGCGTGGCCGAACGGGTGACGTTTGAAAAAGGGGACGCAGCCCGCCTCGCCTATCCTGATGGGGCCTTTGACGCGGTGGTGAGCAATTTCGTCTTCCATGAGGTCCGCACAGAGCCAGATAAGCGAAAGGTGGTGCGCGAGGCGCTGCGGGTGCTGAAAAAGGGCGGCGCATTTGCCTTTCAGGACCTGTTCTCCCAGGAGGCGCTCTATGGCGATATGGAGCAGTTTGCCCGGGAGCTGCGGCGGGAGGGGTTTCAGGAGGTCGTCTTTATCCCCCATGTGGAACGGCTGGGCTTTGTCCCCAGGTTCGTTCAGGTCCCCGGGATGCTTTGCGGGGTAGGTCTTCTATTCGGAAAAAAATAAGAGAGGCAGCCTTCTCTCCTGCTCAGCGGGAACAGGCGCCTGCGATGCAGCTCAATTTTACGCATTTTGTCTCCATTTTTGCACATACAGATGCAAACGCCCCTGCTCTTCGGTATAATCAAAGAGATAAAATTTTGTTTTTCTGATAGAGCAGCGGCAAATGCTCTGTGTCTGTACATTCCTGTTCTGCCCGGCCCCGTCCGGGGGCCGCGGGTTTTTCCTAAAAAGGAGGGAGCCTTTTGCGTAAAAAACTGCAGGAGTTTTTCTGGGTCCCGCCGGAGATCCGGGCGGATTTCTGGCAAGGCGCTTTACAGAAAAACCGGCTGTCCCTGCTGGTCATCTGCATAATGATCCTCGGCATGGAGCTGTTTAACATGTGCCGGGTGCTGTTTTGGTCCACCTCCGGCCTGGGGACCCTGAACAACCGGATCTATTTTGGAATGTACTGCGCCCTGTGGCTGTCTGCCGCGATCTATCTATTGCTGCAGCGCTGGCTGAGCCGGGCGGCCGTCTGGAAACAGGGGCTGCTCCAGTATGGCATGGTGCTGTTCGCCCTGCTCTGGCACGCCGGTTTCAACTCCTATGACCTGATCCGGAATCCAGAGGGAGGGACCGGCATCTTTACCACAGCGGTGCTGGGTCTTGCTGTGTTTATTCAGATGCCCGGCCTGTTCAGCGTCATTACCTATTTCCTGGCCTATTCGCTGTTCATGACGCTGTCGGCTCCGATTCTGGGCAGCGGCTCTGAAATCAACCTGACTATCACCACCATTGTGGCCCTTGCCGTTTCCCTGACGTACTGCCGCCACTGGGCGGTGATGGTCGCCCAGCAGCAGGAGATCCGCCAGATGAACCGGCAGCTCCATCTGCTGCTGCAGAAGGACCCTCTTACGGGACTTCTCAACAAGACGGCGTTTCAAAGCTGTGCGGATCTCCAGCTGACCGATGCGGATCCCGGGCGGCCTGCTGCGCTGCTCATTGCAGATCTGGATGACTTCAAGGCGATCAACGACCGGTTCGGCCATCCCTGCGGGGATTTTGTACTCCGCGAGACAGCCCGGGCGCTACAGGATGCCTTCCCCCATGCCGCGGGAATCGGCCGCATCGGCGGAGATGAATTTGCCGTGGTGCTGTCCGAGCCGGCAGACGCCCCGGCGGAAACCGCATGCCGGGACCTGATCCGCTCGCTCTCTTCCCTCCAGTGGCAGGGACACGCCATCAGCGCCAGCTGCAGCATCGGCCTGTGCCGGGTCACCAAAAAAGGGGTGTCCTATGCCACGGCCTACAGCCAGGCCGACCACGCCCTGTACCGCGCCAAGGCGCAGGGGAAGGGCACATGCGCCTG
>CAJFPI010000121.1 GCA_904398675.1 uncultured Oscillospiraceae bacterium | reverse complement strand
GTACGCCGCTCCCGCGGCGGGCGTGGAAATCGCTCCCCTGCCCGCCCTACTCTCCCTGGAGGTGTTCTATGGACTGGTTTCCCCTCTATAACTCGCTGCGCATCGCCGCGATTTCCACGGTTGTGATCTTCTTTGCCGGGATCTTTGCGGCCTACTACATCGCTAAGCTGCCAAGGCTGTTAAAGGGTGTTTTGGATGTAGTCATGACCTTGCCCCTGGTGCTGCCTCCCACGGTAGTAGGGTATCTGCTGCTGCGGATTTTAGGCCCCACCCGCCCCATCGGCGCCTTTGTTCTGGAGCACTTCGGCACCAAAATGGTGATGACCTGGTGGTCCGCCATCTTTGCCACCGTGGTAGTGGCCTTCCCCCTGATGTACCGCACTGCCCGGGGCGCCTTTGAGGCCTTTGACCGGGATCTGGCCTACGCCGGGCAGACCCTGGGCCGCAGCAATACCTGGGTATTCTGGCGGGTTCGGATGCCTTGCTGCCGTCAGGGAATCCTGGCGGGGACGGTTCTGGCTTTCGCCCGGGCCCTGGGAGAGTACGGCGCCACCTCCATGATCGCCGGCTATACCCCCGGCCGCACCGCCACCATCTCCACCACCGTCTATCAGCTCTGGCGCACAGATAACGACGCGCTGGCCTTCCGCTGGGTGCTGGTGAACATCGCCATCTCCACAGTGGTGCTGCTGGCAGTGAACCTTCTGGAGCGGCGCGATAAAACTGCCCGGAAGAAGGAGGTGGCCTGATGTCTCTCTCGGTTCAAATTGAAAAGACCTACGGCGCTTTCCATCTGAACGTTTCCTTCAAGGCGGAGCGGGAGGTTCTGGCCCTTCTGGGCGCCTCCGGCTGCGGGAAGAGCCTGACCCTCAAGTGCATTGCCGGCATTGAAAAGCCGGACAGAGGGAAAATCGTTCTGGATGGACGGGTTCTCTTTGACAGCGAGAACAAAATCTGCCTCCCGCCCCAGCAGCGGAAGGTGGGCTATCTCTTCCAGCAATACGCCCTCTTTCCCAACATGACAGTGGAGCAGAACATTGCCGCCGGTTCACGCCTCCGCCGCGGTTCGGAGCGGACAAAGCGCGTGCAGGAGCTGGTGGAGATGTTCCACCTGGAGGACACCCTTGGAAAACTGCCCCGCCAGCTCTCCGGCGGGCAGCAGCAGCGGGTGGCCCTGGCGCGGATTTTGGCCTCGGAGCCGGAGGTGATTTTGCTGGACGAGCCCTTCTCCGCCCTGGACAGCTACCTGAAGTGGCAGCTGGAGATGGAGATGCGCGAGCTGTTGTCCCTCTTCGGCGGCTCTGTGCTCTGGGTCTCCCATGACAGGGGTGAGGTCTACCGCAACTGCAGCCGTGTCTGTGTGCTGGACCAGGGGCAGTCCCTCCCGGTGACGGACATGAATACGCTGATGACCGCCCCCGTCACCCTCAGCGCCGCCCGTCTGGCCGGATACCAGAACTTTATCCGAACCGAGGCCACCGAAGACCCCTATGCTCTCCTCCTGCCGGACTGGTCGCTCACCCTCCGCAGCGGGCGCCCCTGGACCGACGGCATCACCCACATCGGGCTGCGGGCCGAAGAGATCCGCCCAGCCCGGGATGAGGCGGAGAACTGCATCCCCTGCCAAGTGCTCAGCGCCACAGGAGATCTGGCTTGTCACATTGTCATGCTCCGCCCGAAGGCTGCCCGGCCCGACACGCCATTGCTGCGGGTGGAGCTGCCCAAATCGGCCCCTATCCCCGAGAAGGAGCTGACGGTCTACATCCCGCCGGAGGCAGTCTCCCTGCTCCACAGCTGAATACCTTCCCAGCCTCTGTGCCGCCCGCAGCGTGTCAAAGAGTTTTCTTCCGGTGTAACAGGCTGCGCAGCGCAAGGGGGGGGGGGAGCCCGAGGGGGCAAAGCCCGCCTCAAATAGGATCAAATGCCTCGCAAGTCCTCGCTGCTCCGTTGTGCGGCCAGCGCAGCGAGGACCTTCACACTGTGCAGCAGCGGGAAACTAACGGCATTTTTCAGGCTGCAAAAAAGCCTTATTGGATTTTTTGACAGTTTGAGGGCGGCAGGCGCCAATGCGCCTGCCGCCCTTTTGATATTTCCATAAAACTATGAAAGCTGCTCCTCGTTCCAGGGGGCATCCTCTGCATCGGCGGGCTCCGCCGCCTCTTCTCCCCCGCCGCTTTTTTTCATCTGCAGCTCCTGCCACTGGGCCTTGGTGATCAGCAGCTGGCGGGGTTTGCTGCCCTCGAAGGGGCCCACGATCCCCCGCTCCTCCATCTGGTCCACCAGGCGGGCAGCCCGGGAATACCCCAGTTTCAGGCGGCGCTGGAGCATGGAGACAGAGGCCTGTCCCGTCTCCAGGACCACCTCCACCGCCGCGGGGAACAGCTCGTCCCCCTCCATGGCCTCCACCTCGGCGGTGGTGCTTCCGTCGTAGCGGTCTTTCTTGGAGCCCTTCTCCTTCTCGGCCATGGCCTCCTCGATCTTCTGCATGACCTCGTCGGAGTACTCCGCCTCACCGGACTGCTTGACAAAGCGCACCACCCGCTCGATCTCCTCGCCGGAGATCAGGCAGCCCTGAACCCGCTGGGGCTTTCCGCTGCCCAGGGGGGCGTAAAGCATGTCGCCCCGGCCCACCAGCTTTTCTGCGCCGGGGGTGTCCAGGATGATCCGGGACTCCAGGCTGGAGGCCACGGCGAAGGCGATGCGGCTGGGGATATTGGCCTTCATCAGGCCCGTAATCACGTCCGCGGAGGGACGCTGGGTGGCGATCACCAAGTGGATGCCGGCGGCGCGGCCCATCTGGGCCACTCGGCAGATAGACTCCTCCACCTCCTTGGCGGCCACCAGCATCAGGTCCGCCAGCTCGTCGATGACCACCACCACAGAGGCCATCTTCTTCATCCCCTCGGTGCGCTGGGCCAATGCGTTGTACTCCTCCAGCTTTTTGACCCCCAGCTCCGAGAAGGTCTTGTAGCGCCGCATCATCTCAAATACCGCCCACTGCAGGGCCCCCGCCGCCTTTTTGGGATCCGTGACCACAGGGATCAGCAGGTGGGGGATTCCGTTGTAGATTCCAAGCTCTACCATCTTGGGGTCCACCATGATAAAGCGGACCTCCTCTGGCGTGGACTTGTAGAGAAGGCTGATGATCAGGGCGTTGGTACATACGGACTTACCGGAGCCGGTGGTGCCGGCGATGAGCATGTGGGGCAGCTTTGCGATGTCGCCTACGATGTCGTTATTGCCGATATCCCTGCCCACGGCAAAGGCCACCGGGGACTTGTGCTGCAAAAAAGCGCGGGACTCCAGCACGTCCCGGATCAGCACCGGCGTCACCTTTTTGTTGGGCACCTCGATGCCCACAACGGAGATTTTATCGGGCACAGGGGCGATACGCACTCCGCTGGCCCCCAGGGCCAGGGCGATATCGTCGGCCAAATTGGTGATCTTGGAGAGCTTGACGCCCTGCTCCAGCACAAATTCATACCGGGTCACGGAGGGCCCCCGGATCACATCGCCGGCGGAGGCATCCACCCCAAAGCTGTCCAGGGTCTCTGCCAGGCGCTGGGCGTTGGAGCGCAGCTCCGCCCCGGCCTCCATGTGGTTGCCGCCGTCCCCCTGGTCCAGCAACGTGATGGGGGGATACTGATAGGCCTCCCCATCCTGGACGCTCTGGCTCTCGATCTCTGCGGTGACCTCCGCCGCGGCAGAGGCAACCTCCGCCCTGGACTCTGCCGTCCGCCGACGGCTGGGCAGCTCCTCCACGGCTGCAGAGACCTCTGCCGACCGTTCCCGGCGCGGCTCCTCCCGCAGGGGCTCTTCCCGGTGCGGAGCGGCGGAAACAGAGGGCTCTTCGCGGGGCAGCGTCTCCACAGGCTCCTCCTGAAACTGGGGTGCAGCGGGAGCTCCGCGCATCCCCTCCTGCACAGGCGTCTCCTGCTGCATAGCAGGCTCCCCATGGGGCTGGACATGCCTCTCCTCCCTCCGGTCGCCCTCAGTCAGCACCTCATCCGGTGTCCTCTGATCCTTGGATTTCTGCCGGAAAAAACCCCGGAGCACGCCAGGCCGTTTTTCTACAGGACCATCGTCAAGGGGGATGTCGATGCTGGGGCGGCGCTCCCGTCCGGCCGCCGCTTTGGCAGCCGGAGCCTTCGCAGCTGCCGCCTTGGCGGAACTGCGCGTCTCCTCCGCATCCTCCTCCATCTCATAGGGGATCCGCTCCCGGGCCTGCCACTGTTCCCACAGCGCGCCGAGGGCGCGGTGGAACACCGCTAGAGCCAATCCAAGCAGCGCCACCACAAAAATGACGATTGTGGCCACGTTGCCGAACACTGCCCGGAGCCCATGGGCCAGTATACCGGAAATCACGCCGCCGCTGGTCAGTGTGATGCCGCTTTTCCACATGCTGGGGATGATCCCCACCGAGGAGGTAAAGTCGATCTCACAGGTAATGAGGTGTCCCAGGGCCCCCGCCATCACCGGCATCAGCAGCGTGCAGACCGTCCGCAGCAGCACAGGACGGCCCCGGTGGCGCAGCAGGATATAGGCCGCCACGCACAGCGCAAAAGCCCAAAGATAGTAGCCATAGCCTGTAAGGCCCTTCAAAAGCGTGGGCAGAAAGGCGATGAGCCACCCCTCCGACTGGAAGTAGCTCACCACAGTGCACAGCGCCAGCAGCAGGCAGATCACTCCGCCCACTTCCCGGCGGATGGGCCGTTTTTTCGTCTTCTTGCCAGAGGAGGCGGAGGCGCTCCTCTTTCCTGCAGCGCTCCCCTTCTTCCCCCCGGCAGTTGTTTTCTTTTGTGTACTGGCCATGTTCCCTTCCTTTCCAGAAAAGAGGCCGCCCTGCCCGCCGCCGGACAGGGCGCCCCGGTTTACTGCAATGCGGTCAGCACCAGCGTCACCGCGCCGGCAGCCCAGCAGTAGTAGGCAAAGGCGCCAAAGCGCCCCTTGTTGGCTACCAGGCGCACCAGGAAGATGGAGAGGTAGCCGGAGACTGCCGCTGTCACAAGGCCCACCAGGTAGACGGGCAGCAGGGACCAGTCGATCCCCACGGCAATTGCGTCCCCAATCTCCAGAATATTTGCCCCCAGCACAGCGGGGATGGAGAGCAGGAAGGCAAAGCGGACGGCAAATTTCCGCTCAAAGCCGCAGAAACAGCCTGTGCAGATGGTCATGCCTGAGCGGGAGATCCCCGGGACGGTTGCAATGGCCTGGCTGACGCCCACAATGAGCGCGTCCAGCATGGAGGCGGACTTTGCCGTCTTCCGCCCCTTGCGGATCCGGTCGGTGGTAAAGAGCAGGATACCGGTGACCAGCAGCGCAGCGCCAATAAAATATGTATTGCTGTTGAGGCTCTCCACAAAGCTCTGAAAGGGCAGCACCGCAAACAGCGGCAGCGTCCCCACCACGATCATCAAAATCAGCCGTCTGGCCGGCGGCACAGGCGAGGGGGTCTGATGTCGGGCAATATCCCGGATCCCCAGGAAAAACTCCACCACCATCTCCCGGATATCACTCCAGTAGGCAGCAAAAACTGCCACCAGCGTCCCCAGATGGAGCAAAACGCTGAAAAACACGTCGTCCACCCCCTCAATGCTGAGGTGGAAGAGATTCTGCGCAATGGCCAGATGGCCGGAGCTGGAGATGGGCAAAAACTCTGCAACTCCCTGGATCAGGCCGAGAATAAAAGCTGAGAGCAGTGACACGGCGACGCCTCCTCATAAAATTTCAGAATATAGTATATCATATTTCCCCGGCAGTTACCACCTTTTTTTCCCGTTTTGTGGCGGCTGCGCCCGAAACAGTTTTGCTCTGCGCTAACGGTATAAAGTTTCATGCGCTGTCAGCGCACCGCGATAATAGGCGAAAGGCGGCGGCCCATGGAGTTTTGCACATGCGGACCCTCCCCGCCCCCCCGCGCCCGGATCTCGCGGCCGTGCCGCTGAAGGCGGCGCACGGCCATTTTGCTATGTAAAACGACGGCCCTCATAGAGGGCCGCCGGTCATTTTCTCTTTTTCGGCTGCTGCAGCTGCTCCAGCGCATCCCGCGCCGCTGCCTGCTCCGCCTCTTTTTTGCTGTGTCCCTCTCCATGGCCGGCTACTGCATCGTTCACCAACACCTCGAAAAGGAACGTCTTGTTGTGATCCGGCCCGCTCTCGCCGGCCATACGGTAGCTGAGAGTACGCCCCTCCTCCCGCTGGATCAGCTCCTGCAGCGCTGTCTTATAGTCCTTCCGCTCCTCCACCACATGGGCGTCGGACCGATCCAGCAAAATTCGGTGGATGATGGCAGAGATAGACGCGATGTCGCTGTCCAGATAGATCGCTGCAAAAATGGCCTCCACCGCGTCGGCCAGGATAGACTGCCGTTCCCGGCCGCCGCCGGACTCCTCGCCCTTCCCCAGCTTGAGGTACTGCCCCAGATCCAGCTGCCGGGCCACCTCGTAGAGGCTCTGCTCACACACCAGCGCCGCCCGGATGCGGGTGAGATCCCCCTCCGGCAAAGCGCCGTAGGTTTTGAAAAGGTGCTCCGCTGTGACAAAGCCCAGGATGGCGTCTCCCAGAAATTCCAGGCGTTCGTTGCTGGAGATCCCGTCGCCGCGGTGCTCGTTGGCATAGGAGCTGTGGTTGAGCGCCTCGCTCAAAAGCCCGCGGTTCCGAAAGCAGTATCCCAATTTTTCCTCCAGCTGTTTCATGTCAAGTCACGTCTCCCCACAAGAAAACTCCGCAAAATGCGGAGTCCTCTCGGCTCGTATCCCTTTATTTCCGTTATTTCAGTTTTCCGGCCAGGTAGTTGACACAGTCGCCCACCGTCTTCAGCTCAGCCAGGTCGTCCTCAGCCACCTCGCCCACGTCAAACTCCTCCTCCATGGCCATGATCAGCTCCACCAGGTCCACAGAGTCTGCGCCCAGGTCATCCTCAAAGGAGGTCTCCATGGTGATCTCATCTGCATCAACGGCGAACTGCTCTGCAATCAGCTCCTGCATTTTGGCGAGTATTTCCTGCGTGCTCATTTCTACTTATTCCTCCTGGGTGTATTGGTATTCCTGCTGTGAATCATATGCTAAAAGGCTCCCGCTGTCAATAGGGATTTTTACTATTTTTTCCTATTCCGTTTTCATGTCCTCGATATGGGCCTCAATCTCCTGAATGATCCCGCTCTCCGCCACAGTTACCGCCTGTCCGATGGCGTTGGCAATCGCCGCCGCACCAGAGGAGCCGTGGGCCTTGATCACCGGGCGGCTGATGCCGAGGAAGGCGGTGCCGCCCACCCGGTCCGGATCCAGCTTGGTTTTAAATTCCCGGAGACCGTCCTTCATCAGCAGCGCCGCCACCTTCGTCTTGAGGCTCTTGAGGAACATCCCCTTCACCTCCCGGCCCAGATAGGAGCCCACACCCTCGATGGTTTTGAGCATCACATTGCCGGAAAAGCCGTCGGTCACAATCACGTCGCAGCCACCCTTGATGGCCTCCTTGGCCTCGATGTTTCCCACAAAGTTCAGCCTTCCGGCCTCGTGGGAGCGCTGCAGCAGGTCATAGGTCTCCCGGCGCAGGTCATCCCCCTTGGAGGGCTCCGCGCCGATGTTGAGAAGCCCCACTCTGGGATTTGGGATGCCCAGCACCTGCTTGACATAAAAGTTCCCCAGATAGGCGAACTGCAGCAGATATTCCGCCGTGCAGGCGGCGTTGGCGCCGCAGTCGATCAGCACGGCGCCGCCCCCTGCCGTGGGGATCACAGGGCACATGGCAGCCCGCCGGATCCCCCGGATGCGCTTGACCAGCAGCGTGGCCGCGGCCAGCAGGGCGCCGGTGCTGCCGGCGGAAACAAAGGCGTCCCCCTCCCCGCTTTTGAGCATGTTCAGCCCCACGGTGATGGAGGAATCCTTCTTGTGCTTAAAGGCAGTGGCCGGATCGTCGCAGATCTCAATGACCTCGGTGGCGTTGACGATGCTGACGCCCGCCGGCAGCGACGCCGCGCCGCAGTCTGCCGCTGCCTTCCGCACCGCCTCCTCCCGGCCCACCAGCACGATCTCTACGCCGGTATCCCGGTTCGCCGCCAGGGCGCCCTTCACGATTTCAGCCGGGGCGTTGTCGCCGCCCATGGCGTCCACAATAATCTTCATATATGCCCTCTTTTCTCTCTATCGGATCCATCAGCACTGGATGTCTGCCAAAATATCCTCCTCCGCGGTCTGGAGCCACTCCAGAGACCGCTGGCTGAGCACCGCGTTTTTATTGCGCTTTCCCTTCACCTTGTACCCCAGAGGCGGCATAATGCCGAAATTGATATTCATGGGCTGGAAATTTCCCACGCTGGAGTTAGAAATGTAGCAGGCCAACGCGCCGATTGCGGTGATGTTCGGGAAATCCACCGGCGGCAGCTCCTTCAGCCGCCGGGCCAGCTCCACCGCCGCCAAAAAACCGGAGGCGGTGGACTCCACATACCCCTCCACACCGGTCATCTGCCCGGCAAAGGCGATGCGCGGCTCCTTTTTCAGCCGGTAATAGCGGTCCAGCAGCCGGGGGGAATCCAGGTAGGTGTTGCGGTGCATCACGCCGTAGCGGACAAATTCCGCGCCGTGCAGCGCCGGGATCATGGAGAACACCCGTTTCTGCTCGCCGAATTTCAGGTGGGTCTGGAACCCCACCAGGTTATAGATGCTGCCCTCAGCGTTGTCCTTTCGCAGCTGCACCACCGCGTAGGGTTCTTTCCCGGTTTTGGGGTCCTTCAGCCCCCGGGGTTTCAAGGGGCCGTAGCGCAGGGTGTCCTCCCCCCGCCGGGCCATCACCTCCACCGGCATGCAGCCTTCAAAGACGTTTTTGTCCTCAAAGCCGTGGACCTCCGCCTCCTCCGCATGGCACAACGCCTCCCAAAACGCCCGATAGGACGCCTCGTCCAAGGCGCAGTTGATGTAATCCGCCGTTCCCTTGTCATACCGGGAGGCGAACCAGGCGTGGTCCATGTCGATGCTCTCAAAGGTCACCAGGGGCGCCGCCGCGTCGAAGAAATGGAGGGTGGCAGCCGGGCCGAAGAGATCCTGCAGCGAGGCGGCCAGCGCATCGCTGGTGAGGGGGCCGGAGGCCACGATCACCTCTCCCTCCTCCGGCAGAGCCGTCACCTCCCCCTCTCGCACCGTGATGCGGGGGTGGCTGCGGATCCGCTTCGTCACATAGGCCGAGAAGGCCCGGCGGTCCACCGCCAGGGCGCCGCCGGCCTCCACCCGGGTGGCGTCCGCCGCCTCCAGAATCAGGCTCCCCAGCCGCCGCAGCTCCTCTTTCAAAAGGCCCACCGCGTTTTCAAGCCCCGCTCCCCGCAGGGAGTTGGAGCACACAAGCTCGGCGAAATCCGGGCTGACATGGGCCGGGGTCATTTTCCCCGGTTTCATCTCCCACAGCTCCACAGAGATGCCCCGCCGGGCCAGCTGCCAGGCGGCCTCACTGCCGGCGAGCCCGGCGCCGATCACTGTTACCTTCATTTTCTGCTCCTTATGCCTGCGTGTCGGAACCGGCCTCCGGCTGTTCTGCCTTCTTCCGCGCGGCCGGTTTCTTCTCTGCCGCTTTTTTCGCTGCCGCACCCTTGGCCGCTGTCTTTTTCCCGGCAGTCTTCTTTTCAGCCGTCTTCTTGGCAGCAGCCTTTTTCGTGCCGCTCTTTTCCTCCGCCGGGGCGTCAGCCCCTGCGGCTGTCTCGCCGCCGTCCTCTGCGGCGGCCTTCTTCCGGTAGCCGCCCCGCTTGTCCTCCGGGGTGAAGTTGCTGCACTTCTCATTGATGCAGAAGGGCTTTTTAAACCCTCTGCCGGACTTCTTAAACATGGTGTGGCCGCAGACCGGGCAGTCCTCCTTCACCGGCACATCCCAGGTCATAAAGTCGCACCGTTTCGTCTCGTCCTTGTTGGTGTTGTTCTCGCAGCCGTAGTAGGCGTAGCCCTTCTTGCTGGTTTTCTTCAAAATCCGGCCGCCGCACTTGGGGCACCGCCCTGGCATCTCCACCACCAGCGGCTTGGTAAAGGTACAATCCGGATACCCCGGGCAGGCCAGAAAGCGGCCGAACCGGCCGGACTTGATCACCAGTTTGCGCCCGCACACATCGCAGACCTCGTCGCTCTCCTCGTCGGGCACCTTCAGCCGCTGTCCCTCCAGATCGTGCTCCGCCTTCTCCAGATTGTCATGGAAGGGACCGTAGAACTGATGGAGCAGCTGTTTCCAGGCGATGTGCCCCTCCTCTACCTCATCCAGCTCCTTTTCCATATTGGCGGTGAACTTCATGTCCACGATATCCTGAAATTTGTCGCACATGAGCTTGGTCACCACCTCGCCCAGGGGCGTGATCCGGAGATACTTCCCCTCCTTCACCACATACTCCCGGTCCAGGATGGTGGAGACGGTGGGGGCATAGGTGGAGGGGCGGCCGATGCCGTTCTCCTCCATGGCCCGGATCAGGGTGGCGTCGGTATACCGGGCGGGAGGCTGGGTAAAGTGCTGTTCCTTGTCAAAGCCCTTACAATCTACATTCTGCCCCTCGCTGAGCCCCGGAAGGGCGGAGTCCTTCTCCTCCTTCTCCTCGTCCTTGCCCTCCTCATAGACGGCGGTGTAGCCGGAGAATTTCACGCTGCTGCTGGTGGCGCGGAAGGCGTGGCCCGCGGCGGTGATCTCCACCGCCACGCTGTCGTACACCGCGTTTGCCATCTGGCAGGCCAAAAACCGGCTCCAGATCAGCCGGTAGAGGCGGTACTGCTCGCTGGTGAGATCCCCCTTGATCTGCTCCGGGGTAAGAAAAACGTTGCTGGGCCGGATAGCCTCGTGGGCGTCCTGGGCGCCGGCCTTGGTCTTGAACCGCCGGGTCTGGGGGGGATAGTAGGACTGGCCGTACCGCCCCAGGATAAACTCCCTGGTGGCGGCGATGGCCTCGTCGCTGATGCGCAGGCTGTCGGTACGCATATAGGTAATGAGACCCACGGTGCCCTCGCCGGTGATATCCACGCCCTCGTAAAGCTGCTGGGCAATGGCCATGGTGCGGCGGGGGGTCATATTCAGCTTGCGGCTGGCCTCCTGCTGGAGGGTGGAGGTGGTAAAGGGGGGCGAGGGGCTGCGCTGCTTATCCGTGCGCTTGACAGAGGAAACCGTAAAGGGCTGCCCCTCCACAGCATGGATGACCTCCCCTACCTCCTCCTCGCTGTTCAGATCCTTCTTTTTCCCGTTCTCCCCATAGTAATGGGCGGTGAAGATCCCCTTCTCCGTGCCGTCGGCGCTGAGCTTTGCGTCCAGGGACCAGTACTCCTGGGCGACAAAGTTCCGGATCTCCTCCTCCCGCTCGTAGACCATGCGGGTGGCTACGGACTGGACGCGCCCGGCGCTTAAGCCCCGGCGCACCTTCTTCCACAGCAGGGGCGAGAGCTGGTAGCCCACGATCCGGTCCAGAATGCGCCGGGCCTGCTGGGCGTCCACCAGATTCTGATCGATCTCCCGGGGGGAGGCGATGGACTCCCCCACCACCTTTTTTGTAATCTCATTGAAGGTGACCCGTTTCGCCTTCTCGTCATCCAGATGCAAAAGCTCCTTCAGGTGCCAGCTGATGGCCTCTCCCTCCCGGTCCGGGTCGGTGGCGAGGTAGACGCGCTCGCTGTCCTTGGCGGACTGCTTGAGGTCGTTGATGATGCTCTCCTTGCCCTTGATGGGGCGGTAATTGGGCTCAAAGTCGTGTTCAATGTCCACACCCAGTACGCTCTTGGGCAGGTCCCGCAGGTGGCCCATGCAGGCCTTTACCTCGTAGTCCTTGCCCAAGTATTTCCCGATTGTCTTCGCCTTGGCCGGCGACTCCACAATCACCAGGTTCCGTTTCGCCATGTAGTTCCTCCTTCGGCCCCGGCGTGGGGCCGATTGTTTTTTGCCGGACCGGATCCGGCGGATCTATTGCAGCGTGACCTGCAGGGAAAACCGCTTTCCGCTGCTCTGTGTCACATAATTTTCCAGTTCCAAAAGAGTCAGGGCCGACAGCACCCGCCGGGCGGGGATCTGGGTGACCTCAATGATGTCGTCCACCTGCATCTCCCCCTCCAGGGCGCGCAGAATGGCCATCTGATCGTCGGTAAGGCCATGGTCCACGCTGAGGTCCAGCACCGGCAGCGCCGGGGCCGCCTCCTCCGCTGGCTCCTCCTTCGCTCTCCGGCGGGAAGAGGGCGCGGGCGGCTCCGTCTCCAGAGGCTGGATCGGCTCCACCGCCTGCGCTGTCAGCTTATGGGGATAACGGCCCACATATTCCCGCAGGATATCCCAGCTGTCGGCGGCCAGGAAGGCCCCGTCCCGAATCAGCCGGTTGCAGCCGGCGCTGGCAGGGCTGTCGATGGGGCCGGGGACGGCAAACACATCCCTCCCCTGCTCCAGGGCCAGCTCCGCGGTAATCAGCGCGCCGCTGCGCCGGGGCGCCTCCACGATCACCGTGCCCAGGCAGAGCCCGCTGATGATCCGGTTGCGCACCGGAAAATGCTTTCCCTCCGGCCGGGTGCCGGGAGGGTACTCCGATAGAATCACGCCTGCGGCGGCAATATCCGCATAGAGGGACCGGTTCTCCGGCGGGTAGATCACATCGTGGCCGTTACCCAGCACCGCCGCTGTCACCCCGCCGGCCCGCAGGGTACCCCGGTGGGCCGCCGCGTCGATGCCCTTGGCAAGTCCTGAGACGATCAAAGCGCCCTGCTTGGCAAGGCTGTGGCTCATGGTCTCCGCGGCGGTAATGCCGTAGGCGGAGCAGTCCCGGGTCCCCACCATGGCCAGGGCCACCTCCTCGTCAAAGAGGGGCAGCCGCCCCTGGACATACAGGAGCAGGGGTGGGTCGTAGATATTCTTCAACCGGTCGGGATACTCCGTGTCCTGAATGGTGAGGATCCGCAGGCCCAGCCGGTCACACTCCCCCAGGATCCGGTCCGTTTCCGACAGGGAGCGGTCCTCCACCGCTGCCAGCGTCCGGCCATCCAGGCCGGCCTGGCGCAGCTCCTCCTGGTCGGCGTAATAAAGGCTCTCCGGCGAGCCAAATTGATGGAGCAGCTCCAGCGCAGTGGAGCCGCCCAAGCCCCGCAGAGCGGACAGCCATACCCAGTACTTCAGATTGGACATGCAGTTGCCTCCTTCCGCCGACTCGTTTCTGTTATCGATACCCCTCCCACAGCAGCACCGCCGCGGCAGCAGCCGCGTTCAAAGACTCACAGCGCCGGGACATGGGGATGCGGACAGTAGCCGTGCAGGCGGACAACGCCGCCTGGCTCAGCCCCCGCCCCTCGCTGCCGATCAGGACAACGCCGCGGGAGAGATCCGCCTCTCTGGCGTCCCGGGTGTCCTCCCGCAGCGCCGCCCCGTAGAGCGGCAGCGCCGCCTCCCGCAAAAGCGGCAGCAGCGCCTGTAGGGTACAGCTCCACACCGGGAGGCGGAACACCGCCCCCATGGAGGCCCGGATGGTCTTGGGATTATAGAGATCTGCACAGCCCTCCAGCAAAAACAGGCCGTCGGTGTCAAAGGCGTCGGCGGTGCGGAGGATCGTGCCTACATTGCCGGGGTCCTGCACGCCTTCCAGCGCCAGAAAACGGCTGCCCTCCAGCCGCTCCGGCAGGGCGGCGGCAGTACGCCGGACCAAAAACAGCGCTCCCTGGGGAGCCTCCATGGGGCTGATGAACTGCATCAGCTCCTCCGGCACCTCTACCAGACGCACTGTGTCTGGCAGAGGCGGAAGATTCGTCCCAGGCGTGACCACCACCACCTCCAGAGGCGCGCCCCATCGAAGGGCCTCCTCCAAGAGCTTGACCCCGTCGCCCAGATAAAGCCCCGTCTCCTCCCGGCAGCGGCGGGAGGAAGCCAGCTTTCGAATCTGTGACATCAGGGGATTTTGCCGGCTGGTGATGCGCTCCATGGTCCAACTCCTTCTTTTCATGTCAAGCGGACGGCCTGCCCTCCGGAGAAAAGGGCATATTCCCCGCCCGTTCTGCGCTCCTGCTGGAAATCTGACTGAGAACCGCGCCGAAGGGGGCGCCGTGTTCTGCCGGGCCGTCCCTGGGGATAGAACAGGAAACGGCTGCAGCCGTCTCAGTCCAGAGGCTTCATCGTGGGGAACAG
>CAJFPI010000120.1 GCA_904398675.1 uncultured Oscillospiraceae bacterium | reverse complement strand
GGCCTGCCCAAGACCATCACCGTCACCTCCTCGGAGATGCTGGAGGCCTTTGAGGAGCCCACGGAGCGGATCCTGGAGGCCATCCACTCCGTGCTGGAGCGGACGCCCCCGGAGCTGGTGGCGGACATCTCCACCAACGGCATCGTCATGACCGGCGGCGGAAGCCTCGTGGAGGGCTTTGACCGCCTCATCGAGTCCCGCACCGGCATCGCCACCCGGGTGGCCGACGACGCCATCAAGTGCGTGGCCGAGGGCACGGGCAAGAGTCTGGACTGGGTCAGTTCCATGCAGGACGGCACCATGAACCTCTCCCGGCGCAAGCAGATGAACTAAAAAAAGGTCCCTGTGCCTGGCGGCACAGGGACCTTTTTCAGCATACCAAGGAACTCTCTTCAAGTGGTAAAAGCCGCGGGGCACAGGGGGGACTCGAGGGGGCAGAGCCCGCCCCGAATGGGGCAAACGCCCCGCAAAGCCTTGCTGTGCAAGGCGTGGGGCAAGCGCAGCGAGGACTTTTCCGCTGCTGCGCAGGGGAAAAGCAGCGGCATTTTTATTTTTCCGGACCGGGCATTGCCCAGCCGTCCGGGCCTGCCGGCGCGTGCCGCTTATTCCACAGTCCCCCCGGGCTCCTCCAGCAGCGCCTGGATGCCGTCCGGGAGGACATGGTGGTAGTAATTCGTATCCAAAATCAGCGCAGAATAGGTGAACTGCTGACCGATCTCCTCCAGGATGGCCCGGATATCCTCCGTGTCGGCGGCATCGCCGTCCCAGGCGGTATAGAGATCCTGGGAGGCGTCGTAGGCCCCGGCGTCTGTGAGGAAACTGTAGTCCGAGAAGATCACCCGCCCCGGCGCATCGGAGAGGATGTCCCGGCCCATCACCAGCCGGGAGTCATAGGGCAGGGCGAAGAGGTTTGCCAGGGTGGGCATGATATCCAGGCTGGAGCAGAACTTCTCCACCTTCACCGGCTCGGTCATGTCCCCGCTCCACAGCAGGAGCCTGCTCTTGTACTGCTCGAAGACCGGGTCCACCTCGTGGCCCAAAAGCTCGTTGTAGCTTTCGGTGGAAAGACCGTAGGGGTAGTGGTCCCCGGAGAGGACGATCACCGTGTCCTCCAGCTTTCCCGCCGCCTCCAGCTGCTCGATCAGATAGGCCACCGCCCGGTCCAGCTCGATCTGGGTGGCAAGATAGGCCTGGGCCTCCTCGCTGCAGGGCAGATCCTCCACCAGCGCCTTGTTCTGATAGGCGATGGCATTGCCGGTGAAGCTGTAATTCATATGGCCGCTGACGGTGAGGTAATAGACCATGAAATGGTCCTCATCTATGTACATGGGGACGGACTTCTCCATCATCTCCACATCCGACTCCGGCCAGGTAGCGGTAACATCCAGGCCGTTGCCCAGGCCGTAGTACTCATAGCCCATGTTGGGGTGGGACTGGTCCCGGCCGTAGTAGGTGTAGGTGTGGTTGTGGAAGGCCAGGGCGCGGTAGCCCCGCTGGGAGAAGAGATGGCCAAAGCCGAAGGGCATGTCGTTTTCCGCAGAGCGGAGATAGCTCCACACACCGCTTTTCGGCAGCAGCCCGGTGGTGGTGACATACTCCCCGTCGCTGGTGGAAACACCCCAGAGGGGCGTGTAGAAGTTCTCAAACTGGAACCCCTCCCGGCTCAGCCGATAGAGGGTGGGGGTCAGCTCCGGGTCGATGGCGATCTCCCCGCTGTAGCTCTCTGCCACGATCCAGATCAGATTTTTGCCCTCGAAGTAGCCGGTCCAGGCGTTTTTCTGCGTGGGTTCCACGGAGGAAAAGTATTCGTCCATGGCTTTGAGGGTCTCATCCTCTGTGGAGTCCGCCATGGCCCCGAAGTCGATGGGCAGGGCGTTATCGCCGTAGGCCGGCTCCTCCGGCTCCTCCGGCGGGGGCGGGATCTCCGGCTCCTCCGGGCTCTCCTCCTCCAGCAGCGCATCCAGGGCCGCGCCGCCGTCCTCCTCCGGCTCCGGCGCACCCATCAGGGTGTGCTGGGCGTTGAGCCGGGTGGCGGTAAGCATGCCGAAGTTGGCCACCATCAGCTCCGGCGCGGCGGAGCTCTCGTAGAGGTAGCGCAGGGACATGGTCCCGGAATTGGACAGCAGCACGATGGCCAGGGCCACACAGTGGGTCAGCCCGGCACCCCCCAGCCACCCCAGCTTTCCCTTCACCGTGGCCTGCTCCCGGCCGGACAGCAGCCTGTCCCGCCAGTCCAGGGCCGAGGCCACCGGCAGCAGCAGGAAGAGAATGGGGAACCAGTTGTCCGCAATGCCCATCACCGCCTGGTTCAAAAAGCTCCCCACCACCATCCCCGCCTTGGTGACGGAGAAGAGGGAGAGGTAGGTGCGGAAGAGATCGTAGTACACCACCTGGGCGCCCATCCACACGGAGAGCACCGCTGTGGTCACCGGGAGCAGCACCCGGCCTGCCCGCCGCGGAACGGCGGTGCACAGCAGCCCCAGGACAAAGGCCCAGGAGAGGCTGAACAGCCCCGTCATCAGGCAGCCCCGCACCGTCAGCTCCCCCAGGGTGCAAATCTTCACCACCAGGTCGCCATAGAGGATCGCCAGATAGAAAAACAGTGTGGATCGGATCAGTGCCGCCAGAGAAACCGGCAGCGAAGGAAAACGCTTTGCCATAAGATGGCGCCTCCCTGTGAATGCGTATTACGGCCGCCCCCGCCAGAGGCGGGGGCGGCCGGCACGTCAAGAAACGGCTTTGCCGCTTTTTGGCGTGGGGTGCGGCCTCCCGCGCGCAGGCCGCAGCTCCCTGTCAGAAAAGGCACGGGCCTCTTTTGTGACTGTTTCCGCCGCCTATTACTCCTCCAGCTCCGGGAGGGTCAGCTCATACTGGGAGTCCAGCGCGTTCTGCCGCTGGGCGGCCTGCTTGTAGCGGCTGATGGCGGCGGCGCTCTTGTTGATGGGCTGGATGGTCCCCGCGCCGGCCACGCATCCGCCGGGGCAGGCCATGCCCTCCAGCAGATAGCCGTTGTACTTGCCGGCCTTGGCGGCCATGAGCATCTTTTTGCAGTTGTCCAGCCCCTCGGCGCAGACCACCTTCACCTCCCGCTCCGGGTCCAGGCGGTGGATGGCGTCCACCACCGCGCCGGCCACGCCGCCGGAGACGGCAAAGCCCCGGCCCGCGCCGGTAGCCTCGTGGAAGGGGACCTCATCCTCCTTGGGGATGTCCGCAAAGCGGACGTCCTTTGCCTCGAACATGCCCTGCAGCTCCTCAAAGGTCAGCACAAAGTCCACATCGCTGCGGATGGAGCGGCGGCTGGCCTCCAGCTTTTTGGCGGCGCAGGGGCCGATAAAGCACACCCGGCAGCCCGGGTCCTTCTTCTTCTGCAGCCGGGCGGTGAGCACCATGGGGGTGAGGGCCATGGAGATGGTGTCCTTGAACTCCGGGAAGAGCTTTTTGGCCATCACAGACCAGGAGGGGCAGCAGCTTGTCCCCATAAAGGGGATCTTGTCCGGCACCTCCTCCAAGAAGTCCTTGGCCTCCTCGATGGTGCACAGATCCGCCCCCACCGCCACCTCCACCACGTCGGAAAAGCCCAGCAGTTTCATGGCGGGCGTGATCCGCTCGGGGGTGGCGTCAGGGCCGAACTGGCCCAGGAAGGCCGGGGCCACAATGGCCACCACCCGGTCCCCCCGCTTGATGGAGTGGATCAGCTGGAAGATCTGCCCCTTGTCCACAATGGCGCCGAAGGGGCAGTTGACCAGGCACATGCCGCAGGAGACGCACTTGTCGTAGTCGATCTTGGCGATGCCCCGCTCGCCGGCGCTGATGGCGTTTACGCCGCAGGCCTTCTCGCAGGGCCGCTCCAGCTTGATGATGGCGTTGTAGGGGCAGGCCTCGGCGCAGCGTCCGCACTTGACGCACTGGTCCTGCTTGATATAGCACTTGCCGTTGACAAAGCGGATGGCGTTTTTGGGGCAGACCTGGTGGCAGGACTGGGCCAGGCAGCCCTGGCAGTACTCCGTCACGCGGTACTGCCGGGTGGGGCAGGCGTGGCAGGCGAAGTTGATAATGTTGATCAGCGGCGGATCATAGTATTTCTCCGCGATGGCGCTCTCGGTGACGCCCTCGCTGAGAACGGTGTGCTGGTCCACCGGCCGCAGCGGCAGGCCCATGGCCAGGCGCACCCGCTCGCCGGCGATGGCCCGCTCCAGGAAGATGGACTCCCGGTATTTGGCCGTGTCCCCGGGGACGATGGCATAGGGCAGGGCCTCCATGCGGTCATAGGCCCCGTCATAGGCCATGCGGGCCACCTCGGTAAAGACCTTCTTGCGGATACTGGTGACAGACGATGGGATTCCTCTCATAGCTGCTGTTCTCCTTTCCGTCGCAGATCTTCTGCATGAATCCTTCTCAGCATGCATTATAGGGGAAAATCCGCTCCGGGTCAACCTCTTTCCCCCCGCCGCATCCCCTTGTATTTTCCCCCGCCATCCTATATAATAACAGCAGATTCCATAGATTCCACCTGCCGCAGATGGCGGCCCCCGGCGCATCACACCGGGGGCCGGCGGCATACGGCCGCCGGCCCCCTATCTCATGTGGCGTGTCCGGCAGGTCAGGCGCGGGGCGCATGGCTGCGCGGGATACAAGTGTACCGCCCCCTGCCGTCCAGCTTGCCACTTACCGTATCTTATGTCAGGGGGCCCGGGGCGGTGCGGCGGCACGCGGGTCCCGGATGAGGCTGTCCGCCGCAGGAGTGGGGATTTCCCCGGAAAGGATACCATGATGACGATTAAAATAGCGCCTTCCATCCTCTCCGCCGATTTTGCCAATCTGGAGCGGGACATCCGCGCCGTGGCGGAGGGCGGGGCCGACTATCTCCATGTGGATGTAATGGACGGCCTCTTTGTCCCCAACATCACCATCGGCCAGCCGGTGGTCCGCTCCATCCGGGCGGTGACAAACCTGCCCCTGGACGTGCACCTGATGATCGACAGGCCCCTCCGGTATGTGGAGGACTTCTGCGAGGCCGGGGCGGACCTGGTGACGGTCCATGTGGAGGCGGACACGGAGGAGAACACCGCCCGCTGCCTGGAGCGGATCCACGGGAAGGGGAAACGGGCCGGCGTGGTGCTCAAGCCCAAAACGCCGGCGGAGGCCGCGCTCCCCTTCCTGGAGCAGTGCGACATGGTGCTGGTGATGACGGTGGAGCCGGGATTCGGGGGGCAGAAGTTCATGGCGGACATGATGCCAAAGCTCCGCACCCTCCGGCAGTGGATCGACCAGCGCCGCCCGGAGTGTGAGCTGGAGGTGGACGGCGGCATCGGCCCGGACACCTGCAGGACCGCCATTGCAAACGGCGCCAATGTTCTGGTGGCGGGCAGCGCGGTGTACATGGCCGACGACATTCCCGGGCGGATCCGGGCATTGAGAGGATAAGGAGAGAGACCCATGGAATACTTCCCCGCTCCGCTGGAAAAGCTGGTGGAGCAGTTTGCCAGGCTGCCGGGCATCGGCGGAAAGAGCGCCCAGCGGCTGGCCTTTTATGTGCTGGACCTCAGCATGGAGGAGGCCCAGGAATTTGCCGACGCCATTGTGGACGCCAAAAAATCCGTCACCTGCTGCCCGGTGTGCCAGAACCTCACCGCCGGGGGGCTGTGTCCCATCTGCGCCTCCCAGCGCCGGGACCCCTCGGTGGTCTGCGTGGTGGCGGATCCCCGGGACGTGGCGGCCATGGAGCGCTCCCGGGAGTACAATGGCCTCTACCATGTGCTCCACGGCGTCATCAGCCCCATGAACCATGTGGGGCCGGACGATCTGCAGATCAAGTCCCTGCTGGAGCGGGTGAGCAAGGGGGAGATCCGGGAGGTCATCATGGCCACCAACCCCGACACCGAAGGGGAGGCCACGGCCATGTACCTGGCCCGGCTGCTGCGGCCCTTCGGCGTGAAGGTGACCCGCCTGGCCTACGGCATCCCCGTGGGGGGCCACCTGGAATTTGCCGACGACGCCACGCTGATGCGGGCCCTGGAGGGGCGGCAGGAGATCTGAGGGCGGCGCCGGGAGTGAAACAACAAAACAGCGGTTTGCGCACGCGTCGCAAGCCGCTGTTTTATTCTTTCATGGCGTCGATCAGCCGGGACAGGGCCTCCACCTGCCGCTCCGTCAGCCCCCCGGTATGGAGGACGTCCGTCCTTCCCCGGTCCGGGAACACCAGGGCGTCCACGGAGAAGTCCAGCAGCTCCATC